>JASHRR010000134.1 GCA_030037185.1 Xanthobacteraceae bacterium
TGCTGCGCCGGCCCTCGAGGATCCCGAACAGCAGCGCCTTGCACAGGAAAACGAGGCGGCGCGCACCAGCCGTTTGTTCGCCACCACCACGAGCGAGCGGTCCGCGGCGGCAACCCCGACGGCTCCTGCTGCGGACCAGAAAGCGGCGCCGGCCGGATAGGCAGAAGCGGCCTCGCTCGATCCCGGATCGCTTCTCAACATGCAGGACCGCAAGGTCGCCTTCGTGAATGGCGCCGTCGATCGCAAAACCGTCAGTCCCGATCGCCTGGAAAATTCCGTTTCCCGCTACGTGGTGCAGGCCGGCTCGGTCATTCCGGCTGCACTCATTACCGGCATGCGATCCGACCTTCCAGGCCAGGTCACGGCGCAGGTCACCGAGAATGTCTACGACAGCCCAACCGGCTGGTACCTGCTGATTCCGCAAGGCTCGAAGCTCATCGGCACTTATGACAGCCAGGTCGCCTTCGGACAGAACCGCCTGCTCCTTGTGTGGACGCGGCTGATGCTGCCGAATGGCCGCTCCATCGTGCTGGAGCGCCAGCCCGGCGCCGATCCGCAAGGCTTCATCGGTCTCGAAGACGAGGTCGATCAGCACTGGGACCGGCTCTTCATAGGGGCCGTGCTCTCAACGGTGATCGGCATCGGCGCTGAGCTTGGCTCCAACGCCAACGACAGCGCCATCGCGTCAGCGCTTCGCCAAGGCAGCAGCAACAGCCTCAGTCAGACAGGTCAGCAAATCACACAACGCAACCTCAATATCCAGCCGACACTCACTATCCGGCCGGGGTTTCCGGTGCGGGTGATCATCAATCGCGACCTCGTATTCCGCTAGCGGAATACGAGGTCATATGCCGACCGAAAGACTATGCCGAATTTTGGATGCATCCGGTTTATTCCTATGAAGAAATTGCCGAGTTCATCGGCATAGTTTTCTCGCCTGCAATCCATAGAAAGGGATACCCCTCCCATGGCAGCGAAGAAATCCAACCCTGGCGATAACCTCCGGGCACTCTCGGTCCAGCTACACGAGGCAATACTATGCCGTACAAAGTAACTCGAATTCCCATGATTTTTGCCCTTTCACGCTCTCGTCATCCTTGCCTGTCGGCGTAGTTCCCGACGCGGCATATGACCTCGTCCTCGCAGCCTATCAGGGTTGACAGACCCTGCTCGCCGACGCGGACGCTTTTATCGGAAGGTAAGAACTATGGCTGATCTGAAACTTGGTCCGTTGCCCAATCAAAAAATGGTGCGGGTCACCATCACGCTGCTGGAGCCCCTCAAGGAAGAGCTCGATGCCTACGCGGCCGAGCACAGCAGGCTCTACGAACCTGTCGAAACCGCAGCATTGATACCACACATGCTGCAGGCGTTCCTTCGTACTGATCGCGCCTGGTGCAGCCGCCAAAAACAGATTCGGAATCAAGCCTCGACGGACCCGGCCGCATAACACGCCATAAGCCGATTTCTGAAACCTTAAAATGAGCCGACCCGCCCGTATACCCGACCGTGGTGATGTGCCGCCCAGCGCGGTTGCGCAGCGTCTCGGCATGTCGCTTCCCGATTTCGAGGCATGCCGGGTTGAGTTGGAGCACCGCGGCTTCCCCGAGCGAGACCCAACGACCGGCCGATATTGCATCGAGGCTGTGGACAGGTGGCGCCTGCGTCGCTTCCCGCGTCTGTTCCCTGAGTTGACGGTAGTGCCCATAGCGGTAGATGCACGTACTGTGGTCGAGGACCGATTGCGGGCACTGGAAGGCGCGGACGTTGGGTAAGGTCAAAATTTCCTATTACGTCGTGATAAAAGGCCGCGGGTACTGGAATCCGAAGCCGCGAATGAAGGCGCTCGGCTTCTCGCTCGTTCGCTGCGGCCCCGACGGCCCCGAGGCATGGAAAATCGCCGCCGAGTGGAATGAGCGCTGGCAGAAGGTGAAGCGCGGCGATGCTCCCGCGCCGGTCGATGCTTCGGACCTGTCGCGTGATCAGGCCGAAGTTGCCCGACGATACCCACCACGCTCGGTCGGGGTCGCATTCCAGGCATACATCAAGACCGCTGAGTGGGAAGCACGGGCCATATCTGCACGCAATAAGGTCTGGTGGCCGGCGTGGTATCGCATCCGCGAAATGTGGGGCGATGTTGATCCGAACACCATCGAGTTCAGCGCCATGTCACGTTGGCGCGCCGCACTCGAAAAGAAGCACGGTCGCGGCGTCGCGCATAAGACGCTGCGGGTATGGCGGTCGCTGTGGACCGTCATGCAAGGCATGAAGATTGCCTCCGGCATCGATCCGTCCCGTGGCGTTCGGAACCGTGCCCCTGATCCCCGTCACCAGCGATGGAGCGAAGGCGAGGCAGTGCGTCTGGTCAAAGCGGCGTGGCGCTACGGCTATCGCGGCCTCGCCTGCATCATCGCCACGGCATGGGATACGCAATTCAGCCCAGTGGATGTGCGGACGTTGCAAGAGCGCCATCGCGTTTTTGTGGATGGACGGCTCGTGTTTGACCGCCAGGCCGATGGCAGGACTAAAACCGGGCGGGCTGCAATCGGCACGGTGTCACGCCGCACAGAGCGTCTTGTCACAACATATCTTGCCGGTACAGAGCGGTTGCCCGATGCGGTCCTGTTCCGCATGCGCACGGGCTCGCCATACCGGGAGGCAACACTGGCGCACGATTTCGCCGGTGTCCGGGAGCTGGCATTCCCCGGCGACAGCCGCAAGCTGATGGACATGCGCCGGTCGGGTGTGGTCGAGGCGATAGCGGGCGGCACCGATGCGGTCGGCTTGTCGGCCAAACTGGCAAATTCCATCGGCAGGTCGAACGCGCTCCATAAGACGTATGCGCCGGTTGAAATCGAGGCGGTTCGTAAGGCCGACGTGGCTCGGCTACAGGGCCGGCGCAAGATGCGCGCAGCGAACAGAAAGGGGGCAAAAGTCTAAACTCTGCACCCAGGCAGAGTCTAAACTTTGTGGCGAGCCGCCGCTAAGTAATTGAAATCATTGGAGCGGGTGAAGGGAATCGAACCCTCGTCATCAGCTTGGAAGGCTGTTGCTCTACCATTGAGCTACACCCGCATCGGGCCTACCTTTCGCGCTTTGGCGGTCATCGGTCAAGAACGCTACCGCACCGGCTTGGGTCGGCTCGATCAGCGGAGGTGAGCTGATACCGATGGTTGCGTCGCACCAT
>JASHRR010001167.1 GCA_030037185.1 Xanthobacteraceae bacterium
GGCCGATGTTAGGCGTTGCGGAATGGCAGGTTGCATTGAAGGTCGTGACGGTGGGTGGCCGGGCCGGCGGCGGAGCACGGTCGCCCTGAGCAGGCTGCTCACACAGTCCCCCGGTCAAAATACCAGAGGCGCAACTCACCGTCTGGCAGCGTCCACCCCCGAGATTGGTAGAACCTGCAGGGCAACTGCAGATTGACTGGGCTTGAACAAGATCGGCATTGCCAAAAACCGCATAGCCGAACAAAACAGCGAACACACTCCGGCCGAGTATTCTCCCCAACTTCATGCCAGCCCCCACGTCAAAAACCGATTACACAATAGAAATTTTCAATTCAGGCAGCGTTTCAGTGTTGCGGACACCGCCACATATCTTACCATATTGAGATGAAACTGTGCTATAAATGAGTTGAAACATTGACCGGCGAAAACGCAGACAATGGAAAAATGAAATCATCCCAGTCCGTTGGGCGACATCGGAGCGGGATCAAACGAGAAATGATCGCAAGTGTTGCGGGAAGGCCACGGTCACGAGTTGTCATTTTGCAACCAGCGACGCGGGCGCGATTGTCGGCGCGCGTTGGTTGAGGAGCGCGCGCCCAGGTCAAAGGCATGCACGGGCGCTTTATGCATCGATCGCAAGCGCGCCTGTGAGGCGGGCGATCGCGGGATTGACCGCGCCCCTAAAAGCCAAGGCGGCGCGTCGGCCGGCAGCTGCCGGCTGCATCAAATGCAAGCTCACGGCCGGGGCCCGTCGGCCGCGTCCCCGGAACTTGCGCGGCTCTTGCCTGTAGGCCGTTGGATTGACCGCGGCTCAAAACCCCGGCGCGTGCTCGATCTGATCGAACCAGTCGAAGCCCATTTCCTTGACCATGCGATTGGAGATCACGATCAACCGCGCCTGCGATGTCGGGTGGTCGTTGAAGTGCTGGTGGATCGAGAACGGCGGCACGTAGATGAAGTCGCCCCGTTCCCAGCTAAATTTCTTCGGCTTGTCGGCCCACTGCCATTCGAAGGCATCGAGGCAATCGAAATTCAGGTCCCAGTGCAGGTCGTAGCCGCAGCCCTCGACGCAGAACAGCACTTCCTCCCACATGTGGCGGTGCTTGCCGGAGCGCTCGCCGGGCTCAAGGAATTGCATGTAGGCCTCCACGCAGCGCTCCCGCGTGTTCATCTTATGATGAACCAGATGCTTGATGAGCCCGTCCGGCGAGCGCTCCCACGGCATATCCTCGGCGCTGACGACATTGGGCAGCGCCTCGTACATCTTGCGGAATTCCAACGAGGCGGCGATGTCCTCGACGCGCAAGCTTGCCGCCTTGTTGCCCACATGCGCGAAATCGCGCTCATCGAGAATCCTGGTCATCCCGCGCCCCCCAACAGCCAGTCCATGCTCGCGCCCTCCACCATAATCACATCGCTGTTCTCGTCGATCATCAACCCCGCGCCCGCCCGCTGTTGCGGGAACATGTCTCTGCACGCCTTGTCTCACAGATCCTTCGGCGGCCGGAAATCCTCGTGTCCGGGCGCTGCTTCGCTGGGCGGGTAGGACACGATCTTCTGGAACAGAAGGTGCATGAACAGGAACAGCGGTTTTGCCTTGAACACGAGCAGCAGCGCCTCGTTGTCGGGGTCGTCGTTGAAATGCTGGTGCACGCTCGCGCATTCGACGATCATGATGTCGCCGGCTTTCCAGTCGATACGGCGCCCATCATGGATGTCGTGGCCGCGGCCCTTGAGCACATAGAACACGGCGCTGTTGAGGTGGCCGTGCTTCTGGCCGTAGGCGCCGGGCGCATAGCACTCGATGTGGGTTTCGATTGACTGCACCACGTTGGCGGCTTGCGGGCTTATCACATGCTTGCCGTACAGCGCCGGCCCGCCTTTCCAGGGATGGTTGCGCGATGAATAGACGCGCGGTTCGTCGAGCAGGGCCTTGTAGACATCGCCATAGGTGCCGGCCAGTTCGCGCACGAAGGTGCGCTTCTTCGACCAGCGCTCCCACTTCCCCTCCTTGTCTTCGACCGGCGGGCGGTTGTGGCCCTGTCCGGGGGATTGCTCATAAAGGCCTGTCATTCTCTCTCCTTCCACGCGCCGGTCAGATGAAACCCAGCGTTGCCCGCAACGAGGGGAAAATGTCGCCGAGCAGCGATTGCGGCCATGCTACGGCCAGCAGCTCGTGAAACAAGCCCCAGCAGAGCAAGGTGGTGATTGCCGCATAGGCGATGGCGCTTGCGAGCGATTCCTTGAAGCCAAGATGCATGTAGGCGACGATGAAAATCGCAATCGCCGGAATGAAACCGACGACCGCGACGAGCGCGAGCAGGCCGGCCAGCCAGGCGAAATAGATCACGGCCTGCGCGCGCACCCTCGCCCCTGACATGCCGAAGTTCTTGTCGGCGGCCGGGCCGTGGCTGCCGACCGCAACGCCGCCGTCGACATTGCCGCGCGCGGCCGGCTCCTTTCCGAACAGCTCATTGACAAGATTGAGGGCCGCAGCAGTCAGCGCCATGCCGCAGGCGGTGAGCGGCACCGGTTTGGCGGCAGCCGGCCAGTCGGTCGACAGCGCAATCGCCACGATGATGAAAAGGATGATCGCCATCGTGAATGCCGCCGATGCCGAAATCCGGAACGGATGCGAGCCGATCTGGCGCAGCTCCGCAATGACGCTCCTGACGATCTCGGAGAGCGGTCGGTACAACGCCCAGGCCACCAGAGCGAGGATCACCAGCACCACTGGCCTGGTCAGCCAGCCGAGACCGTAAAGGGAGGTCGAGATATAGAGATAGCGCTCGAAAATGGCGCCGATCACCAGGCCCACCACCAGCGGCGGACGCGGCCATGCGAGCCGTTTCATAATCCAGCCGACCATCCCGAAGACCATCAGCGAGTAAAGGTCGCCCCAGTCATGGGAACCCTCATAGGCGGCGACGAAGACGAGCGACAGCACGATCGGCAACAGGATCTCGGGGCGCACTGTCGACACGCGGGCAAGCCACGGACAGGCGAACAGACAGATCACCGCACCGATGATATGGGCAAGCGTGAGGCTCCAGACGATCGTATAGGTCACGTCGAGCTGCTTGGTCAGCATCTCCGGGCCAGGCGTTAATCCGTGCATCAGAAACGCGCCCAGCAGAATCGCCATCGAAGCGCCGGCCGGTACCCCGAAGGCGATGGTCGGCACCAGATGGCCGCCCTCCTTGGCATTGTTGGAGCTTTCCGGGGCAATCACCCCGCGCACATCGCCGCTGCCGAAGGTCTCGGGATTTTTTTCGGTGCGCTGAGCATAGCCGTAGGCGATCCAATCGATCACCGCAGAGCCGATGCCCGGGATGGCGCCGAGCCCTGTGCCCAGGATGCCGCATCGCACCACGAGCCACCAGTGCCGCATGACATCGCGCACCCCTTCCCACTGATTGGAGAGATTGATGTTGGAGGCGTGATCGCCGGCGATCTTTTTGCGGGCGACTGCCAGCTCACACAGTTCCGGAATGGCGAACAGCCCGAGCATTGCCGGCACCAGAGGCACGCCGTCGTAAAGGTAGAGCGTGTCGAACGTCCAGCGCAGCGTGCCGCTTTCCGAGCGCGAGCCGATCATCGAAATCATCAGACCGAGACCCGCAACCGTGAGCCCCTTGAGCGGCGCGCGGCCCGACAGCGTCGCCACCATGGACAATCCAAACAGCGAGAAGGCGAGCAGCTCCGGAGAGCCGATTGCGAGCAGGAGCGGGCGCAAGATCGGAATGCTTAGCGCGAGCACGATGGCGCCGATCAGGCCGCCCGCGAGCGAGGACGCAAATCCTGCCCCGAAGGCGCGCCCCGCCTCGCCGTTGCGGGCCATCGCGTGGCCATCGATCACGGTAGCGGCGGCGCCGACGTGACCCGGAACGCCAAACAGCACCGCGCTGATGAAATCAGATGACGTAATGACGGCCGCCATGCCGAGCAGCAGCGCCATCGCAGTGTGCTGGTCCATGTTGTAGGTGAACGGGATCAGCATCGCCATGCCGACGATCCCGTTGAGGCCGGGAAGAACGCCGATCGCCAGCCCGATGAGAACCCCGATCAGCAGAATACCGAGACGCGCCGGTTCCAAAAGCAAGGTCAAGGCATGCCAAGCCATCGATGCCATATCAACCGGCATACAAGCGTTCCTCGCCCGTGTGGCTCAAGGCACTGCCCATCCGCGATGGCAACCGCCAGAGGCCCGAATTTCCTGTCTTTTTTTGTCTCATGCGGCGGCGCTCGCCGCCCGCTCGCCAGTTTACATCGGAAAGCTCGCGCAGCGTCAAGTCGTCGCTGTTTCCGCCGGGCTTTCTGACAAGCTGCCGCAAAGCTGGTAGAGTTCTCCCCTGACGTTCCTACCTTTTGGTGCCCTTGCGGTGCGCCGGCAACGGGTGCGGCCTGTTGGCCGGCCCCAATGACAGGTTCCGCGGCGAGTTCGGAATCCATACCCGTCCTGGGAGGAGAACCAAATGACGTTTGCCATGTGGGCGCGTGCTGCGACAGCCGCGATCATTTCGTTCACGGCAGCGGTGGCGGCGCAGGCGCAGAACGCCGCCGACTTCTACAAGGGCAAGAACGTCGAGGTTTATGTCGGCTACAGCGTCGGCGGCGCCTACGACCTCTATGCCCGCGTGCTCGCCCGGCATCTCGGCAGCCACATCCCCGGTAACCCCACCGTCCTGGTCAAGAACATGGAGGGCGCCGGCAGCCTGCGGCTTGCCAACTGGCTCTATCGCATCGCCCCCAAGGATGGCTCGGTGTTCGGCATCATCGGGCGCGGCACCGGCTTTGATCCTCTGCTCGGCCAGCAGGCGGCGCAATTCGACGGCAACAAGTTCACCTGGATCGGCAGCGCCAATCACGAGGTGAGCGTGTGCGTCGCGTTCGAGGGGCGCGGCATCACCACATTTGACGACCTGCGCACCAAGGAGATGACGGTCGGCGGCACCGGCGCCAGCGCCGATACCGACCAGTTTCCCAAAGTGGTCAACGGCGTGCTCGGCACGAAGATGAAACTCGTAAGCGGCTACCCCGGCGGCAACGATGTCGTGCTCGCCATGGAGCGAGGCGAACTGCAAGGCCGTTGCGGCTGGTCATGGTCGAGCGTGAAGGCGACGCATGGGTCCTGGATTGCCGAAAAGAAGCTCAATGTTTTGGTGCAGCTCTCGTTGCACAAGCATCCCGACCTGCCCGATGTGCCGCTCATCGTCGATCTCGCCAAGACCGACGAGGATCGCCAGATCCTGCAACTGATTTTCGCCCGTCAGGTCATGGGGCGCCCGTTCCTCGCTCCGCCCGGCCTCCCGGCAGAACGCGTTGATGCGCTGCGGAAGGCCTTCATGGCCACCATGATCGACCCCGCCTTCATGGCGGACGCAGAAAAATCGCAGCTCGAGGTCAACCCGGTGGCGGGGGAGGAATTGCAGAAGCTGGTGGCGGACATCTACCGGACGCCGCCGGAGGTGGCCAAGAAGGCGGCGCAGCTTCTGGCGGCGAAGTGAACTCAGCGCGCGCGCGCGCCCCGCTAATTGAGCGTGAGCGAAATCGGCAAATCGCGCTGTCCGGCAACACGCTTTGATTGCGACGAGACGCCTGTGATCCACGGTTACGGCGGCAATTGACTTCACCCGGGGCCGGGCGTTTGCTTGGCATTCGCGAACTGACCGATCCCCGCGGCGGCTTTCGCCCCCAGCCCTCCTCAAGGTTGCCACGCAAGTTTGGGACGACGGCCGCAAGCAACGTTGCAGGTTCAAGACCCGGGGTGCTTCCTCACCTTTCAGGGGGGCTCTGCAACATTAGGGGAGAGCACTGCAAGGTGCGCGCCAGGAGGCCCTTCGGGCCTGTTCGGAGTACCAAAAGTTGGCAGTCTTGGTTTTAGACAAACGCAGAAAACCGCTGATGCTGTGGTGCGAAAAGCGGGCGCGCCTGCTTCTCAACCGCGGCCGGGCGGTTCTGCGCGTCGGGGGCGATGCTCGGCCGCGGGCCGAGCTGCCAAGGGCCGAGGTGCTAAAAGGCAACAAGGTCACAATCCACCTCGAGCCAGTCGCCGTTCGCGCCAGCGGCTCTTTCAGAGTGGGCGACGCCGGCGCAATCAACGCCACGTCCGGCAATCTTCTCCATCGCGCGGACCGCTATGGGGCCGGCGGTCTTACGCGCGGGAGGCGCCGATGAAAATCGCAGTGCTCCCCGGAGACGACATCGGCCCTGAGATTACCAGTGCGACCTTGGCGGTGCTGGAAGCCGCCGACCGGCGTTTTGATCTCGATCTTGCCTTCGACGTGGTCGAGGTCGGCATGGAGGCGCACCGCCGTACCGGCACCACCCTGCCGGCGCCCGCAATGGAAGCGGCTCGCAATGCC
>JASHRR010001168.1 GCA_030037185.1 Xanthobacteraceae bacterium
CTTGCGGATAGCGTCCCTTGCGCGCCGCACGTTGGCCGGGGCAGCAGTGGGCCAACCGCGGACCAAGACGAGCAACGGCCAACCTCATCGAACAGTCCTGAATCGTTCCCTTTAGTTGACCTTTTCCGCTGCCAGCGGCGCGCACTTGCATTTCTGTGCCGCTTCTTTCCACGTAGATGCGGAACGTCGACGAAAACGGCTTGCCGTGCGCCTTGTGCGCTGCAACCGCAGCTACGCCGCTCGCGGTACCGCGCGAAGGTTTCTTCGACGCCTGCGAAATTTCGGCCGCGGTCAATCGCGCGGCTAACGATAGACCTGCTCTGCTTGAGCCGATCGCCCAATCTCCAACACCGGCCAGGGTTCACACCCGCATGCCCGCGACCGTGGAAACTCAGATGAGCCTGCCAAACGCGTGAAGCGGATAAGAAAGCTGAGCGGCAAACGTCGTTGTGGTTTGATCGATGCGTCACGCAGGCGAGTGGGCGCCATCGCCCTGCTTCCAATCGTCCGGGCAACTGCGTATGATGTGCGGGGCTGCAAGCTGCCGATCTCGCCTGAGAACATCAAAAATGCGTCTTATCACCTTCATCGTCGCCATAATTACCGCAAGCACCCCAGCCGGTGCGCAGGGCTGGAGGGAGTACGAGTACCCGAACGAGGGCTTTACGGTCGCCTTTCCCGCCGAGCCCAAGCTCGAAACCACGTCTTACCAAGCCTCCGGCGGCCGCTTGGTCGAAGCGCGCGTCTATTCCGTTCTACAGGACAGCGGCGAGTTCAAGGTCACGGTCGCCGATCTGTCGCATACTGAGATGTCAGAAGGCAACGTCATGGCCTATGCGGTACTGATGCTCTCGCGAGGGGGTGAGGTAAAGATCGACATTCCCCATAGCACGCGTCGGATCATTGGCCGGCAAGCCAGCATCGACGGGGTGGACGGCAGCCAAACTTATGCTTCCGTTTTCTTTCACAATCGGCGGCTTTATCAGATCGAGGGGATCGTGCCTGCTGGCGGCTCGACCGCAGACGCCATCCGATTCCAGCAATCATTCGACTTCACCGATGGGTGGAGGCTGCCTGATGCCCTCAGCAATGAGCTCAGGGCGCGATAACAGGATTGCCTGCCGATATGGTAGCCTTCGCGATCCATGGGGAGACGGACCAGCGTTTCCTTAATTCGAATGATATTCGCGGCACCGCACGTGGTCATCCTGAAGGTGCCCGCGCTTTTTCGTGCGGGACGGGACGTGTAGGGCCAATCCGGCGTCGCTTTAGTTCTCTGAATTACTCCCGCGGCAAATTTCCCGACTACTGGTATCAGCTGGAAACATCAGCTGCCTCTCGCCGGGAACGGTCGCCGTCAACCTCATGAGCTTCACTGTAGATCTCTGCGGGCGGTCTTCGCCGAGCCAAACCACATCGATTTTTGCGCCTTGGAATAATTCGCCGGCCCGAGTCGCGGGCCCTGCTCTGGCCGCCGCTGACGTGCTTCACCGCGACGCTGTCAACGCCTCGCCGCCGCCCGGGGACAGGAGGCGCTGCTGGCAGCGCACCTGGTTGTCGACGGAAGCCCGTCGAGAAGAGCGCCAAACGTCGCCCCGCGGCGTTAGCTCGCCCATGTTCTTGTCCGCTTGTTCATGGATTGGGTTCCGCGATGGTCTCGCGGAACTGAAGTGGGGGTCGGAACCGGCGGATTTTACGCATGTTTGGAGAATTATAGCGGGGCGGACGGAGCCGGATGCTATGAATTACCGTTTCATGATTTTGTGTAGGTCCACGACGGCCGGCGAAGGCGGCGAAATCGGTTGTGTGGTGGAGCCAGGGGGAGTCGAACCCCCGACCTCTTGAATGCCATTCAAGCGCTCTCCCAACTGAGCTATGGCCCCATTTCGCACGGTATTGGGTAGCCCGTGCGCTGCGTGGGACCCCGACGGGGTCGGGAGCCCTCCACATTTTCCGAGCGAGTCCGGTCACCTTGAAGCGCCTGGCACCTCTAGCGCGTCCCGCCTCGATTGTCTTGCTCCCTAGAACCTCGCGGTGCGTGGGCAAACCCGGCGACAACGCAACATGTGATCAAAAACCGCTCCGGATGCGACCACAGTTGCGCGTCAGCAGCAGGTCGTGAAATCACATATCGCGGGAGACCTCAAGTCTCTTCCTCGTTCTCGATGTCGTTGCCGATGATCTCGGTGACATCGGTATCCTCCTCCTCGGTCTCCTCTATGAATGCGGCATCGTCGAGGCTTTCGTCATCGATCTCGACGTCTTCGTCCACGTCGATGGGTGCGCCCACAGGCTTCTTCTTTCCTTGCGCTTCGGCGTCGGCCTCTTCCAGGGACACGAATTCGGCCTCCCGGGTCTCCGGCGTCACGGCTTCGACCTCCCGCACTGAGGCCCGCGCCGTCTCCGGACGGCCGCGCGCAGCGACCACCGCCTCGAACACCGTGCCGCATTTCGGACAGGTGATGGGGGCGTGATTCAAGTCATAAAATCTCGCGCCGCAATGTGCGCACAGGCGCTTTGTACCTAGCTCAGGCTTTGCCACGGATTCGAGATCCTCAAGGGTTGTTGAAAAGCGGTCCTCCCCTTGGCGATTCGCAAGGGCTCTGTCAATAGACCATTCACTTATCTGTGAACTCGCACGCTCCCGCGAAGGCCGCAGAAGCGACCTCGTGACCGGCCTTTTGCCGCATGCTAGGACGCAAGCCCCTGTCCCATCCTCCACGGCCCGTGAGGCAGGGCGCGGGCGCATGCATCCGCCTGCGGACTTGATCCAGGGATTGCCGCGGGCATGCATAGGGTTTTTGCAGCAGAGCAGGGGCGCGGGCTGAAGCCCAAGCATCTTTCGTTTTGGCCACGAGTGCGCAGAAGTGGTTTTCGACGCGACTGGGCCCCACTCCAAACCGGATGGCTCCTGTGAATCATGCATCCTCTCCCGTCCCTATGACTGCGCAGCGCGGCCGATCGCTCTTCGGGCGTGTCCGCGTCCCAGGAGACAAGTCGATTTCCCATCGCGCGTTGATTCTCGGCGCCCTTGCGGTGGGACGCACGCGAATTTCCGGGCTGCTCGAGGGCGAGGATGTACTCAACACCGCAAAAACCCTGCAGGCGCTTGGCGTCCGTGTCGGGCGGAGCGGCGACGGCGCCTGGCTGGTTGACGGCGTCGGCGTTGCGGGCTTTGCCGAGCCGGCCGGCCCCCTCGATTTCGGCAATTCCGGTACCGGCTGCCGGCTGGTCATGGGCGCGGTCGCGGGATGCCCGATCGCTGCAACATTCGACGGCGACGCCTCGTTGCGCAAGCGCCCCATGCGGCGCGTCCTCGATCCACTCGCCCTGATGGGGGCACGCGTGACCCACGCCGCCGAGGGCGGCCGGTTGCCGGTCAGGCTTGCCGGCGCGCGCGATCCGATGCCGATCCTTTATCGCACGCCGGTGCCGTCGGCGCAGATCAAGTCGGCCGTGCTGCTGGCAGGCCTCGCGGCTCCCGGCATCACCACTGTCATCGAAACCGAGGCGAGCCGCGATCACACCGAACTGATGCTGGCGCATTTCGGCGCTGACGTGAGATCCGAGCCGGAGGGCGCTTACGGGCGCAAGATTTCGCTTGGCGGCCAGCCCGAGCTGGCGCCAAGGAGCGTTGTGGTCCCGGCGGATCCGTCGTCGGCCGCCTTCCCGATGGTGGCCGCGCTGCTGGTGCCGGGATCGGACATATTCCTGCCCGACGTCATGACCAATCCGCTGCGCACCGGATTGATCAAAACCTTGCGCGAGATGGGCGCCGCGATCGCCGAGGAGGAGCCGCAACACGAGGGCGGCGAGGCCATGGCGGGGTTGCGGATCCGCTACAGCCCTCTGCGCGGCGTCGAGGTGCCACCGCAACGCGCTCCGAGCATGATCGACGAGTATCCGATCCTGGCAGTGGCAGCGGCGTTCGCGGACGGCACCACGGTGATGCGCGGTTTGAAGGAACTGCGGGTCAAGGAATCCGACCGGCTGGCCGCGACTGCCGACATGCTGCGCATCAATGGCGTGGAGGTCGCCATGTCCGGCGATGACCTGGCAGTTCAAGGGCACGGCCACGTGAAAGGGGGAGGATTCGTCGCGACGCATATGGACCATCGCATCGCCATGGCGGCCCTGGTGCTTGGCCTTGCGGCTGATAATCCCGTGAAGGTCGATGACGTCGCTTTCATAGCGACGAGCTTTCCAGGCTTCGCCAACGTGATGCGCGCGCTCGGAGGCGATCTCGCATGATCATCGCCATCGATGGTCCGGCCGCGTCCGGCAAGGGAACCCTCGGCAGGCGCCTCGCGGCCCATTATGGGTTGCGGCATCTTGATACCGGGTTGCTCTACCGGGCGGTGGCGCAGGCGGTGCTTGACTCCGGGCACTCGCTCGACGACGTCGCGCGCGCAGTCGCCGCCGCGCAAACGCTCGACCCGGCCCGGTTCGACGAAGCCGCGCTCAAGAGCCATGCCGCCGGCGAGGCCGCCTCCGTCGTGTCGGCGATACCGGAGGTACGGGCGGCTCTATTGCGATTGCAGCAGGATTTCGCTGCCGCCCTGCCCGGTGCCGTTCTGGACGGGCGCGACATCGGGACCATCATCTGCCCGTTTGCGGACGCCAAGATTTTTGTGACCGCTTTGCCTGAGGTCCGAGCAAGGCGCCGCGCTATTGAGATGAGCCGCCTCGGCCAGATTGCGAGCGAGGCCGCAATCCTCGCCGATATCCAGCGCCGCGATGAACGCGATTCCAAACGCGCAATTGCGCCGCTCAAGCCGGCAGCGGATGCCCACATCCTGGATACCTCCAATCTCGATATCGACGCCGTCCTGCAGCATGCGATTGCCATTGTGGACAAGGTGCGAAACGGCGCCCGATAACGCACGTCCTGCCGCGACGAACCGCGGCATGTCATTTCGCCGGCATCTCTGACAGCCTTGCAGGATTGATATTTTGTGCGTTACGGCGTGGGTAAGAACATGACCAAACTGCGAGCCATCCTGTTCGCGCTTGTCGCGACCTGCAGCGCCAGCGTTATCGCGAAACCCGCCTCCGCCCAAGTCTATCCGTCCCGCCCGATCACCATCATCGTGCCGGTGCCGCCCGGCGGCGTCGCCGACCCGATCGCCCGCATCCTCGCCGACCACATGAGCGGTGACCTCGGCCAGCCGATTGTGATTGAGAATGTAACCGGCGCCGGCGGCAGTATCGGGGTCGCCCGCGCCGCCCGCGCGGCGCCGGACGGTTATACGCTCAGCATCGGCAACTGGCTGAGCCACGTCGGCGCCAGTGCGGTCTATCCCGTTCAGTATGACGTCTTGAAAGATTTCGCGCCGGTCTCGCTGCTCACGGAGAGCCCGGTCCTGGTCATCGCCAGGAGCAGTTTCCCGGCGAACGATCTCAAGGAAATGATCGCCTGGCTCAAGGCGAACCCCGACCAGGCGTCGGCCGCAACCGTGGGCGTCGGCAGCGCGGCTCACGTCAGCAGCGTCTATTTCCAGAAAGCGACCGGCACCCGCTTTCACTTCGTGCCGTATCGGGGCGGCGGCCCGGCCATGCAAGATGTGGTCGGCGGCCAGGTCGACCTCCTATTCTCCGAGGGCACGACGGCCCTGCCGGCGGTGCGGAGCCACCAGGTGAAGACTTATGCGGTGATGGCGCCGATGCGCTGGTTTGCCACGCCCGATGTACCGACCGTGGACGAACTCGGCGTGCCGGGGCTTTACCTGACCTTCTGGCACGGGCTTTGGGTCCCCAGGGGCACGTCCGACGAGATCATCTCCAAGCTCAATGCTGCCGTCGTGGATGCGCTTGCCGACGCCACCGTGCGGCGCCGGCTGACCGACATCGGCCAGCAGATCCAACCGCGCCAGCAACAGACACCCGAGGCGCTTGCTGCCTTTCACAAGGCCGAAGCCGAGAAGTGGTGGCCGATCATCAAGGCGGCTAATATCAGGGGGGAATAGGATGTCCGCTTCTTTCGGAGGCTTTTAAATTGCCGGTTTTAGCGGCACATCAATTTGCCCACTTCTGGGTTGAGTTGACCGCGCCGGTTTGGCAGAAGCGGACGCTCGGGTTTGGTTCCGGGTTAGCCCTGGGTTAGCCCGCGGCTGGCGCGCGGCCCCGGGCTTCCGTTAAGCTCGAGCCGCTCGTCTCGAGTTGCCCCGCTCACTCATCAAGAGCCCGAGTTGGCGAGAGCGTGTCAGCCCAGCCCGATGAGGCACCCAGGTTAGTGGGCGTCATCTTCGCTTCCGCGCCGCAAGCCCCTCCTTCAGGTCGGGGAGGTGGCCTTTCTTTGGTTGCGAACGTATTCGGCGATGACGGACAGCGGGGCGCCGCCCGCATGAGCGAAATGAGATGGCACCACAAGACGCCATCCGTCGAGCACTCCGCACGCAAGCACGGGCGGTTAATTTTCTGTGGAATTACTGACGTCGATCGCGACGCGCAGCGGCCTGGAACCGAAGCGGGCGAGCGCCTTTGACCTCGCTACCCTGTGCCGCGGCGTCACCAATGACCTCGGCATCCATGCCGACACCGTTGATGCGAGTTGCCGGAAATTCGCGGACACCGGTGATGCTCGTTTCCCAAAAACGAGCGGTTCCCGATAGGTAAATTGCCCCGTAATGCTGGATTCCCGCAAGCAGCCCGAACGCGGTAGTAGGCGCGACTTGGCAGCGGAAGACGGTAACGTCTTCCTCGACGTTACCGATCGAGCCCAGCACCGCCATTTGTTCCGCCCGCAAAGCGCCTCACTCACGCTCGTCGTTCCGCCCGCTATGGGTCAGGAGCTGTGTGCGGATCGAACGTCGGCGCTTGGAGCGAGCCTCGCGCCGCACCGTTTCGGGGGCTAGGTCTCGCGCAGCCATCGAATGACGCTGAGCACGGAACCGGGCGATGTCGAAACGTTGTTTGTGATGGCCGCCACGCACTTCGCAACCCCCACGCGCATCTTGGCCAGCATCTATGTGGGACTCACGACGCGTCGAATGTTGCCGTCGAGAGACAGTCAATGATCAAATGTCGGGCAGAGTACGCCCACCACGAGATAGCCTCGAATACGCCGCTTTCTGAACCCTAGGCTTCTGTTTTCCGCAAGCCGGTCATGGTCATAGTTGTTTGCTTAATCAAAAACGGCTCCGCCGCTAGGTGCGGGATTTAACATTGCGCTAAGACCAAGGTGGAGCTAGGTTGGTGTCGGGGAATTACTAGCAATCGCTTTGTTCCGATGAGCTTTCGCAGGCCGTTTTTGGTCGGCGGTGTTCGGATTTGGTGCGAAAGTCACGTGAGGGGGGCGCGTCACTTGAGTAAATCGGGCAACTTTGCGCGTGATCCCCGATGCGTGTGTCGCGTATCGCGTGCTGCTTTTTTCGCCCTGGGTTTGGCGCTTCTCGGAGCCTGCAGCCAGCTGCAGCCGGACGGCCGGGTGATAACCACCGGGCCCGATATCATGGATCGGGTGCGGTCCATCGACCTCCTGCCCCGCTATCCGCGGCAGGGAACCGCCAACGGTCAGAATGCCGGCGGCACCGGCGCCCAAGCGCAGGTTTACCCCGGCGTGACGATTCCGGCCGTTGAAGGTGCCGAGTCGCGACCGACCCCGAGCGGTGAAGGATACGAGCTGAATTTCGAGAACACGCCGATTGCATCGGTCGCCAAGGTCGTCCTCGGCGACATCCTGCAGACCGGCTATACCATCGATCCGCGCGTCCAAGGCATGATCAGTCTGTCATCTGGCCGGCCGGTACCGAGGTCCGATCTCTTGTTCGTTCTGGAGAACGCGCTACGCCTGAGCGGCGTCGTGTTGGTGAAGGATGTCCAGGGTTATCGGCTGATTCCGCTTGGCGACGCTGTTGGCGCCGGCAACCTCGACCCGACCGAGGCACACGCCGAGCCGGGTTATGGGGTGTCGGTGGTTCCGTTGCGTTATGTGGCCGCTGGCACGCTGATCAAGTTGCTCGACAGTTTCGCCACCAAACCGGGAACGGTGCGGGCCGATACCACGCGCAACCTGCTGCTCATTCAGGGCAGCGGCGCCGAGCGCAAGGCCGCCATCGAAACCGTGCTCGGCTTCGATGTGGACTGGATGCGCGGGGAATCGGTCGGCATCTATCCGGTGCGTTTCAGCTCTCCCGAGCCGATCATCACGGAACTTGAAAAGATCATGGATTCCGGCGATGGGGGCCTCAGTCAGAACATCGTCAAGTTCCAGCCGGTGTCCCGCCTCAACGCCATTCTGGTTGTCACCCGAAAACCCAATCTGTTGAAGACGGCCGAGACCTGGATCCACCGGCTCGATGCCTCCGATACGGCGCGAAGCGGCGTGCACGTGTATCACGTCAAATACGGCGAGGCGCGCCAACTTGCCCGCGTACTGAACGATATTTTTGTCGGCGGCGGCAACTCCTTCGACACTCCGTCCAACCAGATCGCTCCGCGGAGCGGGTTGGGTATTACCTCCGGCTCGACGGACCGATTGGCGGCGAGTGGGCCCCAAGCCAGCGCCAATGTCAGTTTTGGGGGTTCGTTCGGCCAATCAGGCAGCGGCGCGGGCGGCGCCGGCGGGGCGGGTTCTGGCGGCCTTGGTGGCAGCAGTGGGGGCTTCGGCGCGAGGACTGCCGGCGGGGCCGGCGGAGGCACGCTTGGCCGGCAACAGGGTCAGACTGGCGATGAGGGCCGCGCCGCGGGCGGCGCCGGCGGCGGTCAGCCAGTACTCGAGGGCGTGCGGATTACGCCCGATGTGGCCGGCAACTCCCTGCTGATCTATGCGAGCACTGAGAACTACCAAATCATCGCGCGGACCCTGGCGCAGATCGATCGTCCCAAGCTCCAGGTCGCCATCGAGGCCACCGTCGCCGAAGTCGATCTCAACGACGAGCTCTCCTATGGCGTGCAGTTCTTCCTCAACAGCAAATACCATGGTGTGACGGGCAGTGTAGCCAACATACCGACGTCGCCGCCTGGCGTGCAAACCCAGAACTCGGCCGGATTGGTCGGTGCGAGCCTCAGCCGGGCGTTTCCGGGCTTCAATTTCCTCGTCGGCAACGAAAACATGCCGAACGTGGTGCTCGACGCCCTGCACACGGTGACCACCACCAAAGTGCTGCAGAATCCGTCTGTCGTGGTCGTCGACAACGAGGTTGCGACCCTGATGGTCGGCCAGGATGTGCCGATCACGACCGGCTCTGCGACCCTACTGGCCGGCAACGGTTCCGTCGTCAACTCGATCGACTATCGCAGCGTCGGCATCATCCTGCGTGTGGTGCCCCGCGTCAACGCCAACGGCAACGTGCGGCTGGATATCGAGCAGGAGATCAGCCAGGTTCAGAATAATACTGGCGTCGGCGGCAATCCGATCTTCACGCAGCGGAAGGTCAAGAGCTCAATCGGGGTTGCGACCGGCCAGACCGTGATGATGGCGGGCCTGATTCAAGAGAATCAGAATCTCACCCGCGGCGGTATTCCGCTGCTCGATCAGATTCAAAATCTGGGCGATGCCTTCTCGCACCAGGACAAGACGAATGCCCGCACCGAGCTGATCATTTTCATGCGCCCGCAGATCATTCGCGACAGCGTTGACGCGAGCTTTGTCGCGGAAGAATTGCGCACCAAGCTGCGCGGCACCATCGGACCGGTTCCGCCAGATGTTCCGCCCCAGCAAAAGAGCCGTTAGGCGTCGTCGCCGGGCCGTGTCCCCAGCGACCTTACCCCCGTTATCCCTTGCGGGCGCGCGGGAACGGGCAGAACTAACCGAGGTGCCCCGGAGCGCAGCACGACAAATGCAAAAGTGGTTCATCATGACCCAAATCCGCTTTAGTCTCGCGGGACCGTCGCGCCCGTTCCATCGGTGAGCGCCGGGATGATCTTGTCTTCGCCACTGCTGGCACGCTGGTCCACCTCGGTCTTGCGAATCGCATCGACAATGCGGGCCGTCCATTTCCTGCTGGCAGGTGTCGCTTTGTCTGTCGGCATCCTCGCAAGCGTCGTCCTGGTCCCCGATTCACGCGGCGCCTGGGGCGCGGGTCTCGCGATGCTCATGGTTGCGATCGCGGCAGTCGATGCGCGCCGCTTCATCATTCCGGACGAATTGACTGCCGCAGCGCTTGCGCTCGGTCTCGCCTACGCAGCGATCGAGGGCGCCGACCCGTGGGCGCAGGCGCTCGCCTGGGCAGTGTTGCGCGGGGCCGTACCGGCATTGGCCTTCCTCGGCGTACGCGCCGCGTACCGCCGCTGGCGCGGCCTCGAAGGCATCGGGCTGGGCGACGTCAAGCTCGCCGGGGTCGCCGGCGTCTGGCTCGACTACCCGACCATTCCGATCGCGATCGAGATCGCGGCGCTCGCGGCGCTTGGAGCCTACATGGTCCGCCACCTTTATTTGCGCCGCAATGTGCGGCCGACCACGCGACTGCCATTCGGTCTGTTCCTGGCGCCAGCAATTTGGGTTGCCTGGATTCTTGACGCCACGCTGCTCTTCTAGCCCGCTCGCTACCCTCGTCCGCATCGGCGGGAGGGTAGGGGGGGCGTTTTAGGGGAAACGCCGGAGAGACATCATGTCTAAGATCGCACCTCTCGTGTCCGCCGGATTCGGCGTTCTGCTCGGCGCCGTTGCGGTTGCCGACGCAGCCGATTTCGCGAGGCCCCGCATTGCCGACCGCAGCGAGGCCGCCTATGTCGGCCACACGAGGGCGTTGGCCCAACGCGGCGATGCCCACGCCCAGGCGATCCTGGGCTTCATGTATGCCAATGGTCGTGGCGTTCCGCAGTCCTATGACGTGGCGGTGGATTGGTATGGGCAGTCGGCCGCGCAGGGCGATCCCACCGGCCAGTATCTGCTCGGGCTCATGTATGACAAGGGATTGGGCGTTACACCGAACGTGGTTCTTGCCTACAAATGGCTCAACCTCGGGGCAGCGCATGCGCCGCTCCAGGTCCGCGAAAATGTCCTGCGGCT
>JASHRR010001169.1 GCA_030037185.1 Xanthobacteraceae bacterium
GGACCCTGATTGCGCCCGACAAGGTACTGGCGTCGCCCCATTGTGCGAGTCCCTTCCCAAACGGCGAAGCTAGGTTCGTCGAGGACCGTACGGCCCCGAGCCGGGCCTATCTCAAGCTCTGGGAGTTGTTCACCCTGATCGCGCAGCGCCCCCAGCCGGGCGAGCTATGCCTTGATCTCGGGTCGAGTCCCGGCGGCTGGACCTGGGTTCTTCAAAGGCTCGGGGCCCGCGTCATCAGCGTCGACAAGGCGCCGCTTGATTCCAGCCTCGCCAAACTTCCCGGCATCACGCACCAGCGTCAAAGCGCCTTCGCGCTCGATCCTTTGACGGTGGGGCCGGTCGATTGGCTGTTTTCGGACGTCATATGCTACCCGAGACGGTTGTTGAGCCTGGTGCAGAAATGGCTCCAGGCCGGACAGGTTCGCCGCCTCGTTTGCTCGGTCAAATTTCAAGGGGCGACGGATTTCAAGGTCATGCGCGAATTCGGTGCTATTGCGGGTTCACGGCTCCTGCACCTTCATCACAATAAGCACGAACTGACCTGGATTTGTTTTCAACCGCGCCGGTGACAAGGCAAGGCTGCGATCGCAGAAGGGGCCGCGAGTAGGTGTTGGATAAATGCCGACACAGACCGGCTTCGCCAGCACACCAGTACGAAGAAGCTTCTGCGGGATCGGCGGCCGGCAGTATCGGCATTGCTTGCCGTCTCGCCCGCGCGGGCCGAGCTGTTGTTCGACTATCGAATAAGCCCGCATAGAGGACTTCTGCGCTCGCACGCATGCGCGAGCCCTGCCGCCAGGTTGGAGCAGATGAGCTCGAGCGTGTTGCGGCGCCATGACGCTGCCCGGTTGCGCCGCCGTCGCGTCCGTGCGCCCCGCGCAAGCCAATCGCACGACAGCGCTGTCTCGATCGGATCGAAAAGTTATTCTCGCACGGCTTGATCTTGCTGTTTAGATTTAGAGCAAGAGCGGCGGAATGCGGCTCGCCGGACAATAATCGTTCCGACGGTCATGAACCCGGCGCGCTCATTTGCGCGGGCTACAGGGCGTCGCGGCGTGCGCCAATATTCCGGCGGAGGCCAACATCGCCGTTCACCATGGGCCAACATCGTATTAATGTTTAGGAAATACGGAGCGTCGAAGTGCGCTTTGGCCCCCGCGCGACTTTGCCTCGCAGAGGCGGCGAGCTCGGGATTCGGTAGCTAGTTTCGACAGGCGGCGCTTGGCGTTGAAGGTGGTGGATGCATTCGCTGCCGATGCCAGGAGTTTTCGAATGCTTCGCATGATTCTGCGCTCTGGTGCGGGGCGAACGAGCGCAGCGCGGGGAAAAGAAACCAGCATGAGGCGACGCG
Organism: Xanthobacteraceae bacterium; assembly: GCA_030037185.1. The sequence goes on from JASHRR010001169.1 coordinate 1,352, forward strand.
TTTTCATCTCCGTGGTCGGAGGCACCTTGGTATGGCCGTTCAACGCCCTCGGACAAGGGCAGCAGCTGCCGGTGATCGGGTTTCTCAATAGCGCGTCACCGAAGCCGTTTGCCCAGCTTGTCGCTGCCTTTCACAAAGGTTTGAACGACCAGGGTTACGCAAACGACAGGAACATTAAGGTCGAGGAGAGCTGGGCGGAAGGAGACGAAAGTCGGTTGTTGCCGTTGGCGAGAGAGCTCGTCCAAAGGCAGGTGAAGTTGATCGCCGCAACCGGCGGGATCAGGTCAGCAGAGGCGGCGCGGGAAGCGACGTCATTGACCCCGGTGCTCTTCATTTCGGGCATCAATCCGGTCGAACTTGGTTTCGTATCAAGTTTCAATCGGCCTGGCCATAATCTCACCGGCGTCAATCTCGATACAACGCATTTAATTTCAAAACGTCTCGAAATGCTGCAAGAGTTCGTACCGACCGGCAAAGTCGGCGTGCTGGCAAGCCCCGGACGCTTCTCCCCAGAGGCGGAAGCAAAATTCTACAAAGAAAAGAGAATGGTTGTCGTGAAGGTCGATCCCGATGGCGAACTGGAGGATGCCTTCAGAGAAGTCGTTGAACGGGATGCTCGAGCATTGCTGGTCGCCCCTGATCCGCTCTATTTCAATCAGCGTGTTCGCATCGCTGCGCTTGCAGCCCAATATAAGATCGCCGCGCTTTACGTGGGACGGGAGTATGTGGTGGCCGGAGGATTTTTAAGCTACGGCCCGAGCATCTCGGATGCGTATCGCCAGATTGGCGTTTACGCCGGCCGCATCCTCCTTGGGGCCAAGCCACAGGAGCTCCCGGTTGTCTCACCCCAGAAATGGGAATTGGTGATCAATCTTAGGGCCGCAAAGGCGCTCCAGCTTACGATTCCGCCGTGGTTAATTGCCCGAGCCAACGAAGTCATCGAATAGGGGATCACTTAGGGTCGCAAGCCATGTGCCGGCGACCAGATTGGGCATCCCAACAAAAAAACGCCGATCATTTGATCCTCACGGACTGACGACCCTATTTTGGTTTCAGCCGAAAAAGCTTTCTGGGTGCTGGAATCCGACTACACTGCGCTCCGGCGGCAATGCCGTGACAAGGCTCAACGGGGGGAATCGCATGAGCGCGCGAAGTCGCATCATTTTATTTTACGCGTCATCGTTGCTCGCGATGACGGCAATGATCGCTCCGGGTCTGGCGCGCGATCAAGACAATGAGCGCTGCGCCGGCGGGCGCGATGTCACGCTGGTCAATGGCACGATTCACACGCTCGACGCCCGCAATTCGATTGTATCGTCGGTGACGATCAAGAACGGCAAGTTCGCGGCGGTCGGCCGCGAGGCGCATGCGGACGACAGTTCCTGCATGCGCACGATCAATCTGAACGGACGCACCGCCGTGCCGGGGCTGGTCGACAACCACAATCACTTTCTCCTGCTCGGCTTGCGCCCCGGCCACGACACGCGGCTCGAGACAGCGGCGTCGATTGCCGACGTGCAGGCCGCAATCAGCGCGCGCACCAAGACCGTCAGGCCGGGCGCGTTCATAACCGCGATGGGCGGCTGGAACACCGCCCAATTTGCCGAAGACCGTTTGCCGACGCTCGCCGAGCTCGATGTCGTGGCCCCCAACAACCCGGTGCTGGTGTTCTTTGCGTTTACCGGGCCAGCGACCACCAATACGCTTGGAAGGACCTTCTTTACCGGCCGGGGAATCGCCGTGGACGCGATCGGCCATATCGCGGCGAATGGCCCCTCGGTTGCTGCCCTCAACGCGCTGCGGGCCATCCAGACCTTCGAGGACAAGAAGCAGGGTACGCTCGACGCCATGGCCTATTCGGCGAGTGTCGGCGTGACCACCAATGTCGATATGGGCGGGTTTGTCATTCCGGGCACGCCCAACATCCAGGATTCGGATGTTTTCGACACCTTGGCGAGCTGGGACCCGTTCACGGCTTATGACCCGCTTCTCGCGCTCCATGACGAAGGTAAGGTCTCAGTGCGCGTGCGCATGTTCTTCCTCAGCATGGACCACGATCCGGACGTTCCGCTGACCACTCAGCGCGTGCTCAATGCTTTCAGCAATTTCGGCGACGACATGGTCCGCAGTTCGGGTATCGGCGAGTTTGTGACGAGCTGGCCGTTGTTCGGCAAACCGTTCCCAACCAACTACGGCGCCGCGTTGAACGTCGTTGCCCGGCGGGGCTGGGCTTTCCAGCAGCACAGCCTCTCCCTTGCAGAGGACCAGTTCATCGCCAGCGCCTTCGAGGCGGTGAATAAGACGATCGCGATCGCCGATCTGCGCTGGTCCGACGCCCACGTGCCGTCCATCGACCAGGCAACGGTCAATCGCCTGAAGGCCGTCGGCGCCGGAATCGCGGTCCATCCGTTCCGCTATCTGAGCGGCGGCACCGCCGGTGGTCCGCCGCTGCGCATGATCATCGACAGCGGCATCCATGTCGGCGCCGGATCGGATTCGGCACAGATCTCCACGCTCGATCCGTGGAATATGATCTATTACATGGTGACGGGCAAGAACGCTGCCGGAAAGCTGGTCAATGCCGGTCAACAGATCACGCGCGAAGAGGCAATCCGGCTCTATACCGTCGAGAATGGCTGGTTCTTGAAGGAGGAAAATAAGCTGGGCTCGATCGAAGAGGGCAAGCTCGGCGATGTCGCCGTGTTGAGCGACAACTATTTCGACCCGGCGCGCGTTCCCGATGAGGCGATCAGGAAGCTCTACTCTGTCCTGACGGTCATCGACGGAAAAGTGGTGCATAACCTGATCGGCGAGTAATTCGGCTCAGCTGCGTGCGAACGCCGCGGCGGGTCGATCGCTTCAGCCAGTCGGCGAAGATTGGAGCACGACCGGCATTGCCGTTATAGGGCCCCTGGCGTGGTCGCCCCGTTTTGGGGGCCCCCGGTACTTTGCATCCGCGGTCAAAGGGGCGACCACAAGACCCCGAATCCGGGACGTTGCAAAAGCGTTCGGGCATGTTGCGAGATCGCAACACCTGCGCAAGATAAGGATCGCAGGTGGCCAAGATTTAACGCATAGCCACCCATGGCGCATAAAAAACAGTATATATCCATATTCGCGCGCTTGCGAGAGCGCCGAAACCAAGGAGGACGATCATGCGAATTGCAACGCTTGCAATCACCGCAATGCTTGCCGTGGGGGTTGCATTTCCCGCTGCTGCGGCGAAGAAACCTGTCGTATCGGAGCGGACCTTTGCGTCGTTCCAGGACTGCCAAAAGAAGGCGGCGGATATGGGCCTCGTCTACGGCCAGCAGGGCCATACTGAATACATGAGAGAATGCATGGGAATGCGACCGTCCAGCCCGTCGTCGGAACGGCGGTGAGGTTACGGTCGGCGGGTGGATAGCACGCGCGGACGAAACGCATGCCGACGAGTCCGTAGGCTCGTTCCTCGGGTGAAGCAAGATAAAAAACCGCACCGGTCACCACGTTGTCCGCATTTGTGGTCTGCTGGTGGCCGGCTTGCGTGTGGAGCCCCCGGCAGGTGAGTCTTTTTCGCCTCCTTGCGCGGCAGACCAGTCGTATTCGCGGAGCCGCAGGTGCTGCGCCAAGCTGCCGGTAACAATTTACGAAAAATGCGCTCATAGGTGGCATGGCGGGTAGGTGCCATGACGGGCTTTACGGTAGCAGCACCTTTCTGACGCTACGCATGCTTGTTGTGGCCGGTTACTTTGAAATCGATCCGTCTTGCAATTGAGAGTCTAAATCAGAAGCAAATACCAGGGGGATTGCAGGGCTTTCGCAGCATGAGGCGAAGCCTGAATGAAAGGTATCTGCAGGGCCTACTGCCCGACGGCATCGGCGCGCAGCGTCCTCAAAAAGGGCTGCCGGACCGGGTGGGCGAGCAAGGGTGCCGTCATGGCGATGGTGAATGTCGGCGCATGGCGTGCAGCAGCCGGCCCAATGCATAACCGTCGAGTTTTGCTGTCTGCAGTTCTGGAGTTCGTGACGCACGCCACAGAGAGGGCGTGGGTCGAGCGGTCCTGACTGGCCTACGAACCCCGCTCCACCGCCACAACCCGTCCCTTCTCGACCGCGAGGGCCAGCCGCCCGCGCTTGAGGGCGATGGCCTGTTCGCCGAACATCTCGCGGCGCCAGCCGTGCAGCGCCGCCACATCGGCGCGATCGTCGAGCGCGATGCGTTCGAGGTCCTCGACCGTCGCGATCACTTTGGCCGCAACGCCGTGCTGCTCGGACGCCATGCGCAGCAGCACTTTCAGGAGTTCGACGGTGGCGCTGCCATTGGCGCCTTGCCGCGGCTTGTCGAGCCGTGGCAGTTCGGCCGGATTGCGCGCGAGCCCCCGCTTGACGGCGTCGATGATCTCCGTCCCCCACTTGGAGCGCTCGAACCCCCGCGGCAGCGACCGCAGCGAGGCGAGCCGTTCGGTTGTTGTCGGGGCATGTATCGCGATGTCGCCGATCGCCTCATCTTTCAACACGCGCCCGCGGGGGACGTCGCGCGACTGCGCCTCGCGCTCACGCCATGCCGCGACCTCGATCAGCACGCTCAGCTCCCTGGGCTTGCGCACCCGTGTCTTGAGACGTTCCCAGGCGATTTCCGGGTCGGCCCGATAGGTGTCCGGCGAAGTCAGCACCTCCATCTCCTCGCCGACCCATTCGCTGCGCCCGCGCCTTTGCAGGTCGGCGGACAGCGACAGGAAGACCTGCCGCAAATGCGTCACATCGGACATCGCATAGTTTACCTGTGCGGCCGAGAGCGGGCGGCGTGACCAATCAGTGAAACGGCTCGATTTGTCGATGGCGTCGCCGGTGATGCGCTGCACCAGCTGCTCGTAGGAGATGGACTCTCCATAGCCGAGCACCATGGCGGCCACCTGGGTGTCGAAAACCGGATGCGGAATGAGTTTGGCCTGATGCCAGACGATTTCGATATCCTGGCGTGCCGCGTGGAACACCTTGAGCACGCCCTCGTTTGCCATCAGCTTGAAGAACGGCGTCAGATCCAAACCCTCGGCGAGGGCATCGATGACGACCGCTTCGTCGGCGATGGCCATCTGGGCAACGCATAGCAGCGGATAATAGGTGGTCTCGCGCAGGAACTCGGTATCGACAGTGACGAAGTTGTGGCGGGACATCCGCTCGCACGCCGCCGCGAGATCGGCCGTGGTAGTGATCAAATTCATTGCAGACTCTTACCGGACTCGGCGCGCCGTGTCGCGGGCAGAAACGCGGGCCATTTTATGGTATTCAGATAGGGCGCTGTTCGAATTTCGCCATCGTCCAGCTGCAATAAAGAATTTCGAACACTGTGGCAATCGCTTGTTATCCTGGCCATTTTTCTGCTTCAGGCGGGAGGTAACGGGTGGTGGGGTGGGGCCGGTCGCCGGCCGGTAAGGCGGAGCGATGTCCGACACCTGGAGGATGGGGCAAAAGCCCCCACAGGCGGGTTACCCGCGTATCTTTGGCATGTGAATGAATTCCCAAGGTGATGGCATTGCCCCGACCGGTACCTCAATCAGGGTTGGCCCGTCGCGGCGGGCGAATCCGCGTTTGAGGGCCGCGCGTAGCCCGGCCGCGTCCCTCGCCCGCTCGGCGGCAGCCCCGAAGCTCTCCGCAAACCGCAAGAAATCGGGGTTGAGGAGGTCGCAAGCGATCAGGCGGCTGCCATATTGCTCGGCCTGGATGCGCTGCACGTTGCCGAAGGCGCCGTCATTGAACACGACTGCGACCAGCGGAATGCGATGGCGGATCGCAGTGGCGAGTTCGTTCGCCGTGAACATGAAGCCGCCGTCGCCCGAGATGGCGAGGACTGGGACATCGGGCCGTGCGTGCTGGGCGCCGAGCGCTGTGGCGTAGCCCCACCCGAGATTGTCCTGGTAGCCCGGGGAAAGGAAGGTGCGCGGCCGGTAGACCGGGAAAGCGAGGCGGGCCGCGAAGCCCATTTGGGTCACCTCATCGACGAAAATGCCGTCCTCCGGCAGTTCGGCCCGGATCGCGTCGAGGAAGGCGCGCTGAGGGGCGAGCTTTTCGAAACAGGCGTGCCAGCGGGCGTGGCGCTCGCGCATCTCGGCCGCGCGCGACGGCCGTTTGACATTGTGGGCCGGCAGCGCGTCGAGGAGCCGCCGCAGGATCGGCGCCGCATCGCCGACGAGCGACACGGCCGGGGGATGCGCGGGCTGCGCCGGGTCGGAATCGACCCGGATCACGGCAAGGTCGTCATCGATCCCCCATTGCTGGAGCGGGTAGAACATCCGCGTGCCGACGCCGAGCACAACATCGGCCTCGCCCCACAGCTCGCGGCCGAGCGGCAAGGTGACGCTGAGCGGCTCTCGGCTGTCGAGTACGCCGCGGCCCCGACGATAACCGAGCACCGGCGCCTGCAGCATGGCCGACAGCGCCGTCACCTCGGTGGCGGCGCCCTGGGCGCCGCCGCCGCAGACGATCATAGGCCGCTTTGCGGCGCCAAGCGTTTTTGCGGCTGCCATCAGCCCATCCTCGTCGATGGCGGGTTCGTGCCGCGCCACTGGCGCTTGCCGCGCGTCGGCGCCCGGCCGGCCCCACATGTCGATCGCGCACTCCAGCACCGCCGGACCGCGACGGGCGGTGAACATTGCCGCAATGGCTTGCGCCACCAGTCGCGAGGCGTCGGCCGGTGCCTTGACGCGGGCGGAAAAATCTACGAGTCGCGCAATGATGCCGGCCTGGTCGCGGATCTCGTGAAGATGCCCTAAACCGCGGCCGATGTCGGCATCCGGAATCTGCCCGATCAGCGCGAGCACCGGTGCATTCATCGCATAGGCTGTGAGCAGTGCCGCACCGGTGTTGAGGAGGCCGGGGCCGGGGACGACCGCATAGGCCGACGGCCGGCCGGTCGCGAGCGCTGCGCCCAAAGCCATGTAGCCCGCGCCCTGCTCGTGACGCGGGTGAACCACGCCGATGCGATCGGAGGCTCGGAAAAGGGCGTCGAACAAGTGATCGTTATGGACGCCCGGCAGCGCGTAGAGCGTTTTGATGCCGTAGGCGATCAGCGAGGCGACGACCGCCTCGGCGGTGGTCATTTTATCCATTCAGGCCGCCTGGGTTTTCGGTTTGCGCAATTTGCAGATCGGACTCGCGCTGTCGAGGGGTTGGGAGACGCCACGTTCGAGAGGGTGTTTCCATTTGGTGGCGGGTCAGCTAATACCGCCCGACAATCTCTGGCTTGTCATGCCTGCGAAAGCGGGGCATCCGGTACAGGCGGTCGTCATTGCACGGCATGATCCCGGCTGCGAAGCCGGGGTTACCGGATCATGCGCCCTCCCACCGACCCGCATGCGGGGTAGCGAGGGGGCTGACAACCCCATTCACCACGTCCGCGAACCGGGCGTCTAGCGAAACCGGCGGACTCCGCCCCGAGGCCCTTGATGCACCGTTATCGCACCCACACCTGCGGCGCGCTGCGCGCTGACCATATCGGCTCCACGGTTCGGCTGTCGGGCTGGTGTCACCGCATCCGCGACCATGGCGGGCTGCTGTTCATCGACTTGCGTGACCACTATGGCTTGACCCAGGTGGTCGCCGACCCCGACTCGCCGGCCTTCAAGACCGCCGAGAAGTTGCGCGCCGAATGGGTTGTAAGGGTCGACGGGCGGGTCCGGC
>JASHRR010001170.1 GCA_030037185.1 Xanthobacteraceae bacterium
AGGTCGGTGCGGCGACGATCGGCGGCAGGAGGCCTTCGAAGCGCTCTCCGTGTCCGGGCAGTTCGGCCGAGATGCGCGGCGAGCCCGGATGGACCTCGGCGCCGACGTGGTGGGCGACGACACGCACGATGCGCTCGCCGTCTTGCGGCGACAGCCGCTTGCCGGTGTCGGCGAGACCCCCGGCCAGGCGGTCGATCGGCCGTCCGGGTTGAGCATGACCTCGACGATGGCCGGGTCGTCCAGCCAGCTGGTGATCGCCCCCATCGCGGTGCCCAGCATGCCGATGCTGCGCGACGCCCGCTTCCGGTTTAAGAGAAACTGACCCCACCGCCGTCCCCAAAGTTTGCGACCGCCTGGGTAGCGGTCAAATGCCGGGGACAATTAAAGAGGCACAGGTTTTAGGGAATGCAACAACTAAAGTCGGATCGTAGGGCCAGAGCGTAGAAACGGATACACAAAGGACGGTTTGAGTTACGCTGTCGGGGGGCGATCGAGACAGGTTTTGGCGTCGGACGAGGGGCGCGCAGTGGGTCATGCTGCGCCTCCATCACAGCGTGAGGGCGATCGCAGCGAGCAGGGCCACGGCATCGCCGGCCCATTTCGTCCTATTTTGGAGTGACCCCGCGCATGAGTGGTACCATCATTGCGGATATGGCAAAGCAGACTGCAATCACGAGGTAGGCATCGGCGAAAGCCTGGACTTGCGCGTCCCGGTAGGCCGCCTCCCACAGTTTCTTGAGCGCTGCGGTCTCCCCGATCATCCGATCGCCCCAGGCCTGGATGTAGTGGCTGGTCATCCGGCGCAGCCAGCCGGCGAGCTCGGTATTCGAGAAATTCAGATGTTCGGCAATGCGCAGGAAATGCAGATTGGTTCTGTCGTTGACGACGGTCGCGGATACGGCGATGCCGAGTACGGGCAGCTCGGCCGAGATGCGCGGCGACTGCGGATGGACCTCGGCGCCGACGTCGTGGGCGACCACACGCACAATGCGCTCGCCGTCTTGCGCCGACAGTCGTTTCCCAGTGTCGCTGAGACCCAGGCCGTCGATCCACAGTCGGCCGTCCGGGTTGAGATGACCTCGACGATGGCCGGATTGTCCAGCCAGCTTGTGATCGCCCCCCGATCGCAACCGGCCTTTCGGGACGCTGGATGCACTCAGATGAATCCAAGGCCGGCGAGATGGCGCGTTCCTGTGCCCTTCGGAACTGTTTGAAAAATACGGAAACCACCTGACGGTCGCTAGGCTCGGCTCTGGAACGCAATTGGTGAAGACGCACTTAATTTAACGTGACTGTGAGAATCAACGAGGCTGCACGCGTCCCAAGGACCCCTGCCAGAGGACGCCGCCAAAAGCCCGACGATTCAGCCGAATCACCCGACTGTCGAGAGGACCGATATGGGCGCCCCGTCAGGAACAATAATAGAGAACGCGCTGTCCGGCAAAGAGTTGGCCTTGATGGATGCGTACTGGCGCGCCGCAAACTACCTGTCAATTGGCCAGATCTATCTCTATGACAACCCGCTGCTTAAGCAGCCGTTGACAAAGGAACACATCAAGCCGCGACTTCTCGGTCACTGGGGGACGACACCTGGTTTGAACCTCGTCTACGTTCACCTGAACCGAGTGATCAAGAAATATGACCTCGACATGATCTACGTCACCGGGCCAGGGCATGGCGCGCCCGGTGTGATCGCGAATGCTTACCTTGAGGGAACCTACAGCGAGGTCTATCCGAACATTTCGTCCGACGAAGAGGGCATGAAGCGGCTGTTTACCCAATTCTCGTTTCCTGGTGGCATCCCGAGCCACACCGCACCGGAAACGCCCGGTTCGATCCACGAAGGCGGCGAACTCGGCTACTCCCTCTCGCACGCTTACGGCGCAGCGTTCGACAATCCCGATTTGATTGTTGCCTGCGTCGTTGGCGACGGGGAGGCGGAAACCGGACCGATGGCCACGAGCTGGCATTCCAACAAGTTCCTCGACCCTGTCACCGACGGAACGGTTTTGCCGATACTCCACCTGAATGGATACAAAATCGCCAATCCCACCGTTCTCGCCCGTATCAGCCACGAGGAACTCAATCACTTGTTCCAGGGCTATGGCTATACACCGCATTTCGTCGAGGGAGACGAACCGGAAAAAATGCACGAACTGATGGCCACCAGCCTCGACAAGGTCATCGGCGAAATTCAGCGTATCAAAGCGGATGCGCGCCAAGAGAGTTTCAAGGAGCGTCCCCGCTGGCCGATGATCGTGCTTCGCACACCCAAGGGGTGGATATGTCCGAAAGAGGTCGATGGCAAACGCCTTGAGGGCTACTGGCGCGCGCACCAGGTGCCAATCGGTGAGATGCACGAGAACCCGGCCCATGTGCGCATTCTCGAACCGTGGATGAAGAGCTACCGACCTGCAGAGCTTTTCGACGCCAACGGCCGGCTCCGACCTGAGTTGGCCGACCTTCCCCCCACGGCCACCCGCCGCATGAGCGCCCATCCGCACACCAATGGTGGGGTGCTACTGCGCGAATTGCGTCTGCCTGATTTCCGCGATTACGCCGTCGACCTGACTGCGCCCGGCGCCGCAATGACGGAAGCCACACGCATCATGGGCCGGTTCCTGCGCGACGTGTTGAAGCTCAACCTAGAACATCGAAATTTCGGGCTTTTCAGTCCTAATGAGAACAATTCAAACCGATGGCAGGACGTGCTCGATGTCACCAACCGTGCCTGGGTTGCGGAAACCTATCCTTTTGATGATCACTTGTCGCCCGACGGGCATGTAATGGAGATGCTCAGTGAGCACCAATGCCAGGGCTGGTTCGAGGGCTATCTCTTGACCGGCCGGCATGGATTCTTTTGTTGTTACGAGGCGTTCGTCCATATCGTCGATTCGATGTTCAACCAATATGCGAAGTGGCTGAAGGTCTGTAATGACATTGCCTGGCGGCGCCCCATCAGTTCCCTGAACTACCTGCTGTCGAGCCATGTCCGCCGCCAGGACCATAACGGCTTCAGCCATCAGGATCCGGGGTTCATTGATCATGTCGCCAACAAGAAAGCCGATATCATTCGCGTCTATCTGCCGCCCGACGCCAACTGCCTGCTCTCGGTCACCGACCACAGCCTGCGCAGCCGGAACTACGTCAACGTCGTCGTCGCAGGCAAGCAACCCCGCCCGCAGTGGCTGACGATGGACGAGGCGGTCAAGCACTGCAAAGCCGGACTGGGGATCTGGGCGTGGGCCAGCAACGATGAGGGCAGCGAGCTCGACGTCGTAATGGCTTGCTACGGTAACGTGCCTACGCTGGAGACCCTTGCTGCTGTCGACTTCCTTCGAAAGCATGCGCCCGATCTGAAGGTCCGGGTCATCAATATCGTTGATCTGATGAAGCTGCAGCCATCGACCGAGCACCCGCACGGCCTCTCGGATCACAATTTCGACGGGTTGTTCACGGCCGACAAGCCGATCATTTTTGCGTTCCATGGCTCCCCGTGGCTGATCCACCAGGTGACCTATCGGCGCCCCGGCAGCCATAACTTTCATGTCCGTGGCTACAAGGAAGAGGGCACGACAACAACACCATTCGACATGTGCGTGCTGAATGAGATCGATCGCTTCCACCCGGTCGGTGATGTGATCGACCGCGTGCCCAAGCTCGGACCACGGGCGGCCTATGTCAAGCAGGCGATCCGGGACAAGCTGATCGACCACAAGCAGCATATCGACCGGTATGGGGAGGATATGCCCGCCATCACCGGATGGAGAAGGGGGGCAGGAGCTGGCTTCGGCCACGGTGCGTTCGGCAGAGGCCGACAACATCTAACCCCAGGGCAGCGGACGTGAAGGTGTTCGCGATAAGGCATGGGGAGACAGCGTCGAGCCTCAATGGGCGGCACGCGGGTGCGACCGATATTCCGCTGACTGACGACGGTCGCCTACTGGCGAAGCGGGGGCGGCCGGTACTGGCCACCAAAACATTCGCGCTTGTTCTCTGCAGAACAATGCAGCGGGCGCGAGAGATGTGCGATCTGGCGGGTTTGGGCAACAAGGCTGTTATCGACTCCGACCTTGTCGCGTGGAACTACAGCAAATACGAGGGGCTGACACCCGAGCAAATCCACGAGACGGGCGCCGATATTGTTGCGTCCGATCTGGACGCATGGCCGGAGGAGGGATGATCCAGCATCCGGCGTTCGTCTTTGAGCCTTGGGCGCTGCATGAAACGGCGCTGGATCTGGACAGGCTCGCCCAGACCGAGTCGCTGTTCGCGCTGTCCAATGGCAATATCGGACTGCGCGGCAATCTCGACGAAGGCGAGCCGCATGTCCTGCCCGGGACCTACCTGAACGGCTTCTTCGAGTCTCGCCCGATGCCCTACGCGGAGGCTGGATTCGGATTCCCCGAGTCGGACCACACGTTGATCAATGTTGCTGACGGCAAACTTTTGCGCCTGCTGGTCGACGGCGAGGCTTTCGATGTCCGCACGGGAACCCTTCGCGCGCATGAACGGGTGCAAGATTTTCGCGCAGGCATGCTGGTGCGGACGGTAGAATGGAGATCGCCTGCGGGACACACTGTGCGCATCACCTCCTCCCGCCTGGTGTCCTTGACGCAGCGGGCGGTGGTCGCGATCCGTTATCGCATCGAGCCGCTCGGAGGTCCGATCGATGTCGTCATCCAATCGGAGTTGGCGGCCAATGAACAACTGCCGATGCGTCAGCTTGATCCGCGGGCCGCCCAGGTGTTTGAGGCGCCCCTCGATTGCGAATACGTAAATGCTGAGACTACCGCCGCCGCACTTGTTCATCGGACGAGACGGAGCGGCCTACGCACGGCCAGCGCGATGACGCATGTCATCGAGGGTTCCAAGCGCGTTCGCAGCTCATCTCAGGTGTTAGGCAACCTGGCCCGGATTACGATCTCCGATGCCATTCCATTGGGGCACAGTCTCTGCGTGACGAAATTCATCGCCTACGGCTGGTCTTCCGACCGCGGCGTCACGGCACTCAAAGATAAAGTCGCGACTGCCATCGAAACGGCTCGTTCGACAGGTTGGCATCGACTCATCGCCGACCAGCGCAGATATCTGGATGCATTTTGGGAACGCGCTGACGTGGAGGTGGAAGGCAACGACGAATTGCAGCAGGCTGTGCGCTTTGCCTTGTTTCACGTCCTTCAAGCCGGAGCGCGAATCGAGAACTGTGGCATTCCAGCAAAAGGCCTCACCGGTCCCGGCTATGACGGTCATTCATTTTGGGACACCGCAACATTCATTCTGCCACTGCTGACCAACAGCATCCCTGCTGCCACTGCTCAGGTGCTGCGATGGCGCCAGGCAACGCTCGGCACGGCAAAACGGCGCGCCAACCAACTCGGCCTTGCCGGGGCGGCCTTTCCATGGCGCAGCATCAACGGCGAGGAGTGCTCGGGTTATTGGCCGGCCGGTACAGCGGCCTTCCACGTCAACGCTGACATTGCCGATGCGATCGTTCGTTACGTGAATGCCACAGGCGACAGCGCTTTCGAACGTGACGTTGGCATCGACATTCTGACCGAGACGGCGCGTCTGTGGATTTCGCTCGGTCATTACGATAGTCAGGGAGCCTTCCGCATCGATGGCGTCACCGGCCCGGACGAGTACAGTGCAATCTCCGACAACAATCTCTACACGAACCTGATGGCGAAAAGGAATTTGCGTGCTGCTGCGCTCGCCTGCGAGCGGCATTGGGCCCGCGCCGAAGAGTGCACTGTGGCGCGGGCGGAATGCGCCGCCTGGCAAAAGGCGGCTCAACATATGTTCATTGCCTACAACCGAGAGCTCCGCGTCCATGAGCAGTCGCAAGGATTTACTTCGCATGAGAAGTGGAACTTCGCGACGACCCGTACGGACCAGTACCCATTGATGCTCCACTTTCACTATTTCGATCTCTATCGCAAGCAGGTCGTCAAACAGCCGGATCTCGTGCTTGCCATGCAGCTGTGCAGCGACGAATTCTCCGCCGAAGAAAAAGCTCGCAACTTCGCCTACTACGAACAAATCACGGTCCGCGACTCCTCCCTCTCCGCTTCGAGCGAGGCCGTGCTTGCGGCTGAGGTCGGACATCTCCAACTTGCGCTCGACTATGCGCTGGAGGCCGCTCTCATCGATCTCGACAATCTTGAACAAAACGTGCGCGACGGTCTCCACCTCGCATCGCTCGCGGGCGCCTGGACAGCACTGGTCGCTGGCTTCGGCGGCGTACGCGATCACGGCGACATCCTCTCCTTCGCTCCACGGCTACCGGAGGGCTTGACGCGTCTTTCTTTCACCTTGCTGCGCCGTGACATGCCCTTGCAGATGGCTGTGACGGCTCGGAGCGCGCGCTATCGGTTGCTGGCGACGCACGACACCTTTGAGATTTCTCATTACGGCGAGCGGATCAGACTTCGCGGAATGGACCTCGTGGAGAGAGACATTCCGCCACTGGTTGCTGTCGAGCCGGTCCGTCAACCGCCTGGCCGTGAGCCGTCTCGCTCGGCTTACCAAAAGACGCGCGAAGCCCGCCGTCCCGCCTCTTGAAGGATCAGATCCGTTACAAGCACCCGCCCGTATTCGACATTTAAGTCGAGCCGGCTTTCCCGCCTTACTTCATGGTATCGGCATCAAGCCGCTTTTCGAACAGCGCAAAGTCCTCATTCAACGAATGGAAATCGCGCTCCAGTTCATATTTCAGAATGTCCCAGTTGTCGCCCTTGGCGAGGGCAGCATCAAGCTTCTTTTTTATCGAGACGGAACGTTTGCGGATCTCTTCCATGCCGGTTTCGTGGACATCCGAGAACGCGCCCCGCTCCTTGAGCTCGCGGATCCTTTTTTCAATCTGGTCGGACAAAGCGTCGAGCTTGGCTCTGAGTGCATCTTGATCCTTGTCAGTCACCGGCCCCCTCCTCTTGGTGTCGATTACCGCGCTCTCGCCGGCGGCAATTTTGCGCCGGCTAATCGTGACGCTATGTCGCTCCCTGCGACGTGCCCTTCGACGCGCACGAGATGTCGCGCATGCGAAGGGACAAGATGCCCGAGAAGCCGGTAGTTTGCGACTTTTATCGCGTTTGCCACACAGAAGGAAACAAGGGTGTAAACCCACACGAGAAGCGCCAGCCACCAGCCGATAGGCGCCATGGCGATACCATAGACGACGATCAACGTGCCAAGCAGCTGGGTCGTCTCGCACGGGACCACCAACTTCCAGCTTGGCAACGGCCGTTCCCACGCCCACCCTTTGTTGCGCGTCAGGTAGATGGTCATGTGCCCCGAAATCAGCAGCTTGAGAAAAATCGTGGCCTGCAGCATCGAAGCTGGCAACGCGAGATAATCTTTGGCGAGCCAGTAGAACACGAAGCTCTCAATGACGCCGTAGAGCCCGAGGACGGAAGCGATGGTCAGCACCCGCGGCATGTCCCAGCGCACCGGCCGCAGCGCAACCGGGGCATTGTCGTAGGCGATCATCATGATCGGAATGTCGTTGAGGAGCGCGAGCAGCACAACCATGATGGCGGTAACCGGGTAGAAATTGAAGAACAGGATGGCTGCGGCCATGAAGAGCAGCAGCCTCATGGTCTCGGCGATGCGGTAGATCGCATAGGCCGTCATTCGTTCGAAGATCCGGCGCGCTTCTTCGATGGCGGTGGTGATAATCGAAAGACCGGGCGCCGTCAGGACAAGGGCCGCGGCGGCGCGTGCCGCGTCGGTAGCGCCGCTGACCGCAATGCCGACATCAGCCTGCTTCAGAGCCGGCGCGTCGTTGACACCATCGCCGGTCATTCCGACGATGCGGCCGGCATCCTGCAGCGCCTTCACGATTGCAAACTTGTGCTCCGGAAGAACGCGGGCGAAGCCGTCGGCGGCGAGAATCTTCGGCAATATGTTGCCGGCTGCATGATCGCCGAACACCTCGTCGGCGACAACGATGTTGCGGCCGAGATCGAGCTGTCCGGCAATTTCCTTGGCAATTGCTTCATGGTCTCCCGTGACCATCTTGATGTCGACACCCATGTCGCGGGTGGCCTTGATGGTCGTGGCGCAATCGTCACGCGGCGGATCGAACAGTGGCAGCAAGCCGAGGAAATGCCATTTTCCGACGGCGTCGCTGCGTGCAACGCCGAGCGTGCGATAGCCTTTCGCCGCGTCCTCCTCGACCAATTTGGATATCGCCGTGCGTTCCTCCGCGGAGGGCTCGCAACGCTCGACAATCACCTGGGGGGCTCCCTTGGCCACTTTGAAACTTTCGCCAGCGTGGTCGACCTCCGCCTCCGCGCGCTTGACCACCGGATCAAACGGATGGAATGCCTTTACGGCGTAGTTGTCGAGCGTTGTACTGGCCGGTGCGCGGGCGAGAATCGCTGCGTCAATGGCGTCGGGCGCATCGCGGCGCGCGGCCAGCGACGCCGCTAAAAGGCGATCGTCGCGGGCGACGCCTGACGCCGGTTGCGGGTCGCCGAGCGTCAGTTCGTTCTTCGTGAGGGTGCCGGTCTTGTCCGAGCACAATGTGTCCATTCCGGCCATCTCCTCGATCGATACGAGGCGCGAGACGATGGCCCTCATGCGTGCGAGACGTTCCGCCCCGACCGCCATCGTGACAGACAGCACCGCCGGCAGCGCAACGGGAATCGAGGCTACCGCCAGAATAAGTGCGAATTGCACGAGTTGCAGCAGCGGGTTGTGGCGGAACAGCCCAGCCACCATAATGATGACGACAAGACCAACGGTTGTGAGAATGAGAAAATTGCCGATCCGCAGGACGGCGCGCTGGAAATGCGAAACACCACCGGCCTGCTGCACAAGACGGGCCGTGTGGCCGAAATAGGTATTCATCCCTGTCGCGCTGACGACGCCGTCCATTTCACCCTGCTTTGCGACAGAACCCGAATAAATGTCGTCACCGGCCTTCTTGTCCACCGGCAGAGACTCGCCGGTCAGGGCCGACTGGTCTACGCTGAGATAGGCGCCTTCGGTCAGTTTCAAATCGGCGGGAATGACATTGCCGAGCTTGATGTGTACCACGTCGCCTGGGACCAGCAGCTTGGCCTCGATATCCTTCCATTCGCCGTCGCGCTTGACGCGTGCCTTGAGCGCAAGCCGCTTTTTCAATAGCGCGATGGCGTTATCCGCCTTGTACTCCTGCCAGAAGCCGACGCCGGCGTTGATGAACAGCATCAACAGGATGATCGCGAGGTCGTCCCAGTGCTGAAGCGCGGCCGAGAGCACGGCCGCCACTTCGATCATCCACGGGATCGGTCCCCAGAAGAACCGCTGGAAGCGTTCGAGCGCGCTAACGTGATGCTCGACAAGAGCGTTCTCTCCGAATTGGGCGAGCCGTTGACTCGCTTCGGCCTCCGTCAACCCTGTCGCATTTGTCGCAGTCGTGAAAGTCGCAGGAATTTGCGCCGTCGTCCGTTCCTGCATTACTGGCCTCCGCTCGGGCGTGTAGTCCGTTAATGCTTGCGTGCTTCGCCACAAGGCGCCATGTCACTACGCTTCGAGACCATGTGCCCGAAAACAATCGACTGCCCCATCCAAGGTTCCAGGCTAAGGCCGGCGCCGATGTCTACCGCGAGCGGTTTACTCCTGTGAACGTTCTTGGACATCCGAAGCGGCAAACGGGCAATTCACAGATATTGGAAGCTGTGAGCAGCCACGCCATTCTATTCTAGGTTCTACACAGGAATCCCGTAGGCCGGTCGAATAGCCCGCCTCGGATCGCAGGTCTCTTGCTCCTTCCAATCACGGAAAGAAGCCAATGGGCTGGGAAGTTAAGAAGCCCACAGCAATCGAGGTCGAGCCGAACTGGCTGAAACCTTATTCCAAGCGGTTTTCGGAGGAACTCATCACTCAGGGTTACGCGGCGGCGACGATGCGAACATACGACACTGCATCGCGATTGCTTTGCGAGGAAATTGTCCGCCGAGGTCTTCGCAAAGGCGAGTTCGCCGGTCGAATGCTATTGCAAGTGCGGGCGGCGGTTCTGAAGGCAATACGTCCGGACAAACACACACTTATACAAAATACTACCTGGCACGGTTTATCGACGCCCTTGTGGAGGCTGGCGCCGCTAAAAGACCGAAGGTTCCGAAGAAGGCGCCGACGGCGTTTGATCGCTTGGTGGCAGAATACGAGGCCTATCTCCGCGAGCAGCGTGGACTCACCCAGTCCACGATCTACCACTGCGTACACTTTCTCCATCGCTTTGTGGCGTTCCGATTCGGCGGCAAACTTGGTGACATGAATGCCATTACGGCGGAGGATATCGCGAGATTCCTGGAAGAGGCGAGCATGGCCACCGCATCGCCGGCACCATTTCGTCCTATTTTGGAGTGACCCCGCGCATGAGTGGTACCATCATTGCGGATATGGCAAAGCAGACCGCAATCACGAGGTAGGCATCGGCGAAAGCCTGGACTTGCGCTTCCGTATAGGCCGCCTCCCACAGTTTCTTGAGCGCTGCGGTGTGGGCGATCATCGGATCGCCCCAGGCCTGGATGTAATGGCTGGTCATCCGGTGCAGCCAGCCGGCGAGCTCGGTATTCGAGAAATTCAGATGTTCGGCAATGCGCAGGAAATGCAGATTGGTTCTGTCGTTGACGACGGTCGCGGATACGGCGATGCCGATGGCGCCGCCCAGATTGCGCATGAGCGCGAAAAGATCGCTGGCTGACTTCAGACGATCGGGAGGCAAGTTGCCCATCGTTAACGTGACCGTCGAGGCAATCGCGAAGGGTACGGCGATGCCGCGAAAGGCGAATGGCAGCAGCATCTCCTCCCAGCCCCATTGATTCAT
>JASHRR010001171.1 GCA_030037185.1 Xanthobacteraceae bacterium
CGGCCGGCACCGAAAGGCTCGGCGTCTTGCGCGGGATGTGGAGCTCGACCATACAATAGGTCCCGGACGTCAGATCGCCGTCGGGATTCGGGACATCGATTTCCGTCAACAGCGTGCGCGTGCCGGGCTGCAGCGCGTCGGCAATACGGGTGACCGTGCCGGGGAACTCGCGATCAGGGAGTTCGGGCACACGCACGATGGCGCCAACGCCCGGCGCGACGCCGAAGGCGGCGTCCTGCGGCACGTAGCTAAAGACGCGGATTACAGCCTTCTGCTGGATCTCGAACATGTAGGTGCCGCCGGTTGCGTCTGCCTGCATCAGGTCACCAACATCGATATTGCGCTGGGTGACGATGCCGTCAAACGGCGCGATGATGTGGGTATATTGGAGGTTAAGCTGCGCCGTCTCCACATTGGCTTCGTCGAGCTTTACGGTTCCCTGGTCCTGTTCGACGACGTATTGCTGATCCTGCACCTGCTGCTCCGGAACAGCCTTCGTCTTGAGGAGGTTCTGATACCGGACGAGGTCCGTCTGGGCTTCCTTCAGTACCGCCTGGTCATGGGCGAGCTGCGCCTTGGCGTGGTCCAGCGCCGCCTGGTAGGGGCGCGGATCGATAAGAGCAAGCTCCTGTCCCTTCCTTACATGATCACCGATGTCGACGGCGCGCTCCGAAATATAGCCGCTCACATGGGCATAGATGGTTGCCGCGGCGAAAGCGGCCGTTGTGCCCGGCAAGGAGACGGCAACAGTCGCGGGGCTCGCCTCGATGGCGGCGACGCGTACGCCGGGCACGAAATCGCGCTCCTCGGTGGCCGTGGCCGCGACTTGCTGTCGCTGCGAATAACTTCGCCAAGCGCCCGTCGACAGGCCGGCTGCGAGCAATGTAAGGCCGCCAAGGGCGAACAGACGCCCGCCCCATCGGCGCCGGTGCTTTTGGCTGTTCGCCATCTTGCTGTCACTGGCGCGGTGATGCTCGCGCATCTTGATCGTGCGATCGCGATCATCGAAATGGATGAAATCATTCATCGGGGAGCTCCTCAAACACGCCATAGGCGGCGACGCCGTCGTTGCGCTTGCGCAGCGTGGCAAACAGATACGGGACGATGAGCAGGGTGGTGGGAGTCGCGAACAATAGCCCCCCGATCACGGCGCGCGCGAGCGCCGCATTCTGCTCCTCGCCGGGGCCGCCGATCGCCATCGGGATCATGCCGACCACCATCGCCGCCGCCGTCATCAGCACCGGCCGGATGCGGGTACGGCCCGCATCAAGGGCGGCGCGGAACGCGCTCCTGCCTTTGAGCTGCTGCTCGCGCGCGAAAGTGACCAGGAGAATGGAATTCGCCGAGGCGACGCCGACCGCCATGATCGCGCCCATCAGCGAGGGGACGTTGAGCGTCGTGCCGGTGATGAACAGCATGGTGATGATGCCGCACAAGGTCGCCGGCAGCGCCAGGATCACCACCAACGGGTCGGCGAAATTCTGGTAGTTGACGACCATGAGCAGATAGACGAACACCGCCGCAAATAACAATCCAAGGCCCAGATTCCGGAAAGCATCGTGCATGCTCTGGATCTGCCCAAGAACCCGGATTCTGTTGCCGGGCTTGAGCTCCTTCTGCAGCTCAGCGACGACCTTGCCGATGTCGCCCGATACGCTGCCGAGATCGCGGCCTTGCACGCTGGCATAGATGTCATACACCGGCTGGACATTCGTCTGGTTCAGGTTGGTCGGAACGCTGTCGCGCTGCAACGTTGCCACGTTGCTCAAGAGCCCGGGAATGGGCGGGCCGTTGGCGGCGAGCGCAGTGGACACCGGGGTATTGCCGAGCTCATTGAGCGAACTCAGCTGATGCTCCGGCGTCTGCACGGCGACGAAATAGGGAATCCCGGCTGCCGGATCGGTCCAGAAATTGGGCGCGACCTGTTCCGAGGAGCTGAGGCTGGTGTTGACATTATTGGCGATGGCTTGCGCGTTGAGGCCGAGCTGCAGCGCCCGCGACCGATCGATGTTCACCATGAAGGCCGGCGCATCGAGCTCCTGCTGGAGATGGGCGTCGGCGATGCCCGCGATGCCGGCGATGCGGCGCCGCAGCTCATGCGCCACGCGTAGATTGTTTGCCCGATCGCGACCGACGACCCCAAGGTCGATCTGCGCCGGCAATCCGAAATTGAGGATTTGCGTCATCATGTCGGCAGACTGGAAATAGAAGGTCACCGACGGAAAGGCGGCCGGGAGCACTGCGCGGAGCCGGCGCACATAGTCGGCGGTCGGCGCGTGCCCCTGCTTGAGGGATACCAGGATCACGCCGTCATTGACGTTGATGGTCGAGCCGTCGCTGAAAGCGAGGTTGTACGGCCGTTGCGGCACGCCAATGTCATCGACGATGAGGCTGCGCTGGCGCTCCGGAATGACCTCACGGATCTTATCCTCGACCTCCTGGAAGATGCGCTCGGTGGCTTCGATGCGGGTCGCCGCCGGGGCGCGGACGTGGAGCTTGATCTGTCCCCCGTCGATGACGGGGAAGAAGTCGCGGCCGACCACGGCGAGCATCACGCCTCCGAGCGCGAGCATCAGCGCCGCGACGACCGGGACGATCAGGTGCTGCTTGAGCAGCATCGTCAGCACCCGCAGGTAGCCGCGGCGAAACCGCTCGAAGCCGCGCTCGAACCTCTGGTGCAGCCGCGCGAAGGAGTTGCCCGAGCCATCTGCCCCGCCGTGGTGCTCACCCTTGAGCAGCAGGCCGATCATCACCGGCGTCAATGTCCGCGACAGCGCATAGGACGCCAGCATCGCGAATACGACCGCGAGGCCGAGCGGAGTGAACAGGAATTTTGCCGGCCCGTCGAGGAACACCACTGACGTGAACACGCAGCTGATCGCGAGTGTCGAGACCATCGTCGGCACCGCAATGCCGGCGGAGCCGTAGAGGGTCGCCGCGGCGAGATTCATGCCCTCGCCGCGCAGCCGATGGGTGTTCTCGATCGTCACTGTGGAATCGTCCACCAAGATGCCGACCGCCAGCGCCATGCCGCCCAGCGTCATGGTGTTGAGCGTATGGCCCATGAAGTAGAGGACGACGATCGACGTCAGGATCGACAGCGGGATCGAGATCAAGACGATGAGGGTCGAGCGCCATGAGCCGAGAAACAACAGGATCATCAGCCCGGTGAGCCCGGCCGCGATCGCCCCCTCGCGAACCACCCCCGCGATCGACGCGGTGACCAGCTTCGATTGGTCGAACAGCTCGTTGATGTCCAGTCCGGGCGGCGCTGCCGCGCGGGCGACGTCAAGGACCTTGCGGACGCCGTTGACGACCGCAACGGTTGAGGCATTGCCGTTCTTGAGGACGCTCAGCAGCACCGAGCGCTGGCCATCGTTGCGCACGACGTTTTGCTGCACGGCCCAGCCATCGTGCACCTGGCCGACATCCTTGAGGAACACCGTCTGACCATTGGTGTATTTGACCGGAATGTTATTCAGGTCCGTGATGCTCACAGGCATTGCGTTGCTGCGCACCGTGTATTGGGTATCGCCGATCTTGGCGAGACCGGACGGCAAGGTCAGGTTCTGAGCATTGACCGCATTCACCACGTCCGTTGCCGTCAGGCCTGTGGCCTGAAGCTTGAGCGAATCAATATCAACCATGATCTGTCGGTACTTGCCGCCGTCCGGGGCCGGGAAGGTCACGCCCGGCACCGGGGCAAGCTGCTGGCGCAGGTTGTAGAGCCCGTAGTCATAGAGCTGCTGCTCACTGAAACGGTCGGACTTGAGGCTGAGCTGCAGCACCGGAACGCTCGAGGCATTGTACGACACCACGATCGGCGCCTGAATGCCTGGCGGCATCACGGTGCGCACCGTATTGGTGGCCGAGACGATCTGCGCAATCGCGAGGTCGAGGTTGACATCGGGCTGGAAGTAAACCTTTTGCACCGAAATGCCGTTGAGGGTCTGCGCCTCCATGTTCTTGATGCCGGTCACGCTGGTACTGATGGCGTACTGACCGTAGGTGGTGACGCGCTGCTCCATCTCCGGCACGCTCAGGCCGGTGTACTGCCAGATCACCGACACCACCGGAATGTTGATCTCCGGGAAGATGTCCTGCGGCATGACCGTGATGGCCGAAACGCCGAGAAAGACAATGAGCACGGCCAGGACGTAGAAAGTGTAGGGAAATTTCAACGCAAATCTAACGATGCCCATCTCGAGATCCTTATCGTTCCTGCAACGCCATCGGTCACCCCGCCACTTGGCTGTTCGGGATTATGCGCGGCAGCGCCTAGACGGCCGCACAGAGGTATTGATTTTCGCGGCGCCGCGCTGTGGCTGTTCGGAGTCTCGTTGTTTGGAATCCGCCGTGTCGCGAGTGGAATCGGAATCGCCCGGACGACGGTTGATTCGTTTTACGGTGGACATTGCGGCTGCCTCATGAGTAGCTTCGGTTGATGAGCGGGCGGTCAGCTTTTCTTTCATCCGGCTTCGGCCGAGAGCCTCCGCCGGGTCGATCCCACGAGGTCGGCATACGTTCAGTGGTATTCCGAAGGCTCGACTTCGTATGAGCCGCTCTCGCGCGGTCGGCCCGCATGTGTAGACAGGTCCACCCCTCGTTCGGTCTGTTGTCGCCAGCCGCGCGGGCTCGCACCGGCGAGCAGACGCGGGCGCGCGAGCAGCGATGCCCGGCGTCGCTGTTGTGTTTGTGATGCCGTGATGTCGTCGTCAACGTCGCCGATCCGAAGCGGCAGGCGCAGGGCGGCGATAAAAGTCAGAGCATGCAGTGCGCAAAGCACCACGAATGTCCATGCGTAGCCGGTCGACGCTGTTTGATCCGCTACCGGCAAACTCAGCTTCCATCCGAGGACTGTTGCGCACAGTGTCGTCAGCGTCGGTCCACCTAGCCGCTGCACGATGTTGAGTGAGGTGGTGGCCGTCGGCAGGTCGCGACGGTCGACCGAGGCGTAGGCTGCCGACATTGAGGGAACACCGACGGCACTCTGCCCCATTCCCCGGAAGAAGAGTGCTGGCATCAATATAAGGAAGTTGAGGCCGTGGCCGGCCAGATAGACAAACGGCAGGGTAGCGGTCAGCGCCATCAACGCGCCTGCCGCGGACACCCGGCGAATACCGAACCGGTTGGTGAGCGCGCCCATCAACGGATAGGTGACCATCATCCCAAGTCCGAGTGGCGCAAGCATCCACCCCATCTCG
>JASHRR010001172.1 GCA_030037185.1 Xanthobacteraceae bacterium
CCTCGACTATCACCACCACCATCGCCACCACTGGGTCCTCCGCGACGGCGGCTGGATCATGATCGATGACGAGATCGATGCAGCGCCGGTTGTCGTGCCTGCCGCGCCGGTCGCGCCCGAAGCGGCATCATCGCCCGGTCCTTGCACCTGTCTGACCAAGACGTACACCCGTAGCGGGCTTGTGGTGTTCGCCGACCTTTGCACCAAGGAATCCGCGAGCGCGCCGGTCGACAGCGCTGTCGGCGATGCATCGCAGGCGCCCACCTCGCCAGTCGCAGCGACTGCAGTGCCGATGTCGGCGGTACCGGCGTCACCGAACTATGCGGGCCGCACTTACGAGGATTATCTTGCGGCCACCCCACCGGCCGCCCCGCAAGCCAGCAACCCGTCAGCGCTGCCGGGCACTGGCAGAAACTAAGAATCTGTCCGGAGACTTTGGCCAAGCGTGCCGGCATCAGGTGGATCGGTTCTATGACGCGGCCGTATCAGGTGCCGCCCCGACGTTCCGATGCTTGCTGGCGTCACTTGCAAACAACGCCCGCAAGATCATTGTGGAGACGGCGAACAGTTTGCGCGTGATCCGATATGCGAGAGGTCGGCTTTGCGATGCATCACCCTCATTACGGCGGGCGGCCATTTGGCGACGGCGCCGCGTCGAAGCCGATGAGGCAAATACTTGGCGCGGTCGCTGAGTTCGCCATGACCGTCGCCAAGCTCAAGCGGGCGCGCGAGCGCGTGCGGCGGAGCGCGGGCAAGTGCCGAGGCGCAAGTCGTATGCTGAGCGTGACCCCGGCATGCTCCCGGCGAAGGAAATCAAAGGTCGCGGCGGGCGTGTCACTTCGTCAAATCGCCGCCGGGCTGGCAGCCAGCGGGTAGGTGACCTCATCTGGGAAACGATATGGCGCCTCCGCTTGGTTTCGGGGCGTAGGCGACAGGCCAACGCGCTAGGCGGCCACTTCCGTTGGCAGTGATGTCCATGATAGCGCTCTCTGTATGGTATTTTCTGGCCTGCACGATTTGATGTCCGCATGCATAATGCGTGCTGCAGCGAACCCGAGGTTCGGCTCAAATCCCGCGGCTTCGCTACCTTCAATTGCGCCCTCTCGGTTTGAAGATTGCGCAACGTCCGCTGTTCAGGTTTCAGCGTCGCGGATCTCGAATACCAGCTTCCCTTGGAGGTGGCGTGATTCACTGACCCGATGCGCTTCGCTCGCCTCGGCAAGCTTGTAGCGTATAATCGTGGGCGGTCGCACCGCACCAGCGTCAAGGAGAGTGAGCATCCGCTCGAGATGGGCGCGGTCACGTACCACGTTTGGGCGCAGCGTTTCAACGTCGCTGCGGGGGGGTCGAAATCCTTCTGGCGCCGGAGCGATCCAAACCAGTCGACCACCGGGCCTCAACACCGCGTAGCAGCCGGCGCGGACATCGCCACCGACTGTGTCGAATACGACGTCGCAATCGGAAACTGTGGTGGCAAAATCCTCAACGTTGTAGTCAATCACCCGATCGGCACCGAGACTGCGCACATAAGAGTGATTGCCGGCGCTGGCGGTGGTGATCACCGTGGCGCCAAGATGTTTGGCAAGCTGGAGAGCGAATCCGGCAACGCCACCGGCGCCGCCCTGGATCAGGATTATCTCGCCCGCTTTAAGTCGCGCCGTGTCCTCGATAGCCCAGAGCGCCGTGAGACTGGTGAGCGCCATTGCGGCTGCCTCTGCGTGGCTGAGGCGGTCTGGCTTGCGTGCAACGATTGCGGCCTTGATAGCGATCTTTTCCGCGTAGGCACCTTCGACGCCCTGTTCGGTCACTCCGAATACCGCGTCCCCGATCGCGAGATCGGTGACGTCGTCTCCCGCCGCGCTTACCACGCCGGAGAAGTCACGGCCGAGGATGTGTGGAAACCGGATATTGCCGTAGGCGCCGCCACCGCGCCTGACTTTGTAATCGGCCGCATTGACACTGGCGGCATGAATGTCAACCACGATCTCGCCGGGCGCCGCCGTTGGGTCAGGAGCCTCACCGTAGCGTAACATCTCCGGTCCGCCAGGGCCTGTCAGCAGGACGGCTCTCATTGCACTCATCTCCCGTACTTTGCGGCAGGCATCACCCCGCTGCGCCAACCCCAAGGTAAATGCGCCGGACCTCTGGATCCCGCGCGATCTGGCGTGCGGGCCCTGACAAAACGCTTCTGCCTACTTGGAGCACGTAGGCATAGTCCGCCAATTCAAGGGCCATTTCGATGGCTTGCTCCGCAAGCAGAATGGTCAACCCCTCTCGATGCAGGCGGCCTAGCGTTTCGTACAGCACATCGATCACGGCGGGAGCAAGGCCGAGACTTGGCTCATCCAGCATCAAGAGCTTGGGGTTGCTCATCAGGGCGCGTCCGATCGCCAACATTTGACGCTCGCCACCCGACATGGTGCCGGCATATTGATGGCGACGCTCCGCGAGTCTTGGAAAGACAGCATAAACGCGCTCCAGCAAAGCTGCCTGGCGCAAGCGGTCGGCGACCGGCGTCGCGCCGAGCCGGAGGTTTCTCTCGACGCTTTGCCGCAAAAACAGCCGCCAGCCCTCGGGCGAGAGCGCCAAGCCTTTGCGCACGATTGCATGAGCCGGCTTGCCATCGATGCGCTCGGTTCCCAGCGTAATCGATCCCTTGGTAGTTGGCACCAGGCCCGCAATGGCATTGAGGGTTGTCGTTTTCCCGGCGCCGTTGGAACCAAGCAGTGCCACAACGGCGCCTGATGGAACTTCGAGTGAGACGTCGGCGATACCGATAAGATCACCATAACGTACTTCGATGCGCTCAACGGTAAGTAACGTCATGGCGATGCGCGGTCTGTTTCTGGCGTCGGCACAGCAGAAGCGAGGCTGGCTCTGCGCTTGCCGAGATAGGCTTCGATCACCACCGGATTGCGGGTTATTTCCGCCGGCGTGCCGTTGGCTATTGGGCGGCCCTGATGAAGCACGAAGACCTGTTTTGCCAGCGAAACAATGACCTCGATGATATGCTCTACGATGATAATAGTGATGCCCGCGGCATGGATTGTCCGGATCAGCGCGATGGCTCGTTGAATATCCGCGGGCATCAGGCCGGCCATCGCCTCGTCCAGCAGCAGCACTTTGGGTCCGGTGGCTAACGCACGCGCGATCTCAAGCCTCTTGCGCCCCGGCGTTCCGAGACTCCGAGCCGGCGCCCCGGCAACGGCTCCAAGACCAACGTCCTCAATCACCTCGCGGGCGCGATCCATGGCCTCCCCGGCGTGGGCTGTCCGCAAGAACGCACCAATCATCACGTTCTCGAGTACAGTCATCTGCTCGAAAGTCTGCGGCACCTGAAAGGTGCGGGCGAGCCCGAGGCGTGCACGCTCCTCGACGGGCAATCGGGTTATATCGCGGTCATCGAGAAACACTTCGCCCGATGTGGGCGACACATCGCCCGTAAGGCAGTTGAACAGAGTTGATTTGCCGGCTCCATTGGGACCGATTAGGCCAACAATCATGCCAGGCTCTACGGCGAGGCTTGCGTTGTCGAGCGCTTTGAAACCGCCGAAGGTCTTGGTGAGATTGCGCGCCTCGATCAGCACGGCCGCCTCACGACTTTGTCGCTGCACTGGGCTTGCGCAGCGCGCCGAGGAGGGGCCTCAGCAGTCCTCCCGGCTGCAGGCGGGCAATGACAACGATGATCGCGCCATAGACCACGAAGGTAACGCCTGCGCCGACACCTCCCAACAAACTATTGGAGAGTTCCTCCAGCGGCACCAAAATTAGCGCGCCCACCAGCGGACCGAGCAATAGTCCGGCGCCGCCGAGCGCAGTCATGATCAACATTTTGACCGAGATCAA
Source organism: Xanthobacteraceae bacterium (assembly GCA_030037185.1). The sequence goes on from JASHRR010001172.1 coordinate 3,847, forward strand.
GATGCCGAGCCCGGATTCCGGGTCGACGAAGCCAAACATAACAGCATAAAGTGTGCCGGCGACCGCCGTAAGAGCCGCGCTGATCAGATAGGCGTAAAGTTTGCAACGAGACACCGGAGCGCCGAGCGAGCGCGCTGCCCGTTCGCTGTCGTGGATGGCGCGGAGATAATACCCGAGGCGGCCGCGCTCCATAAGTCGTGTAAATGCAAGGACGGTCGCAAGCACTCCGAGAAACAAATAGTAGTAAGGCAACGCCGAAATGAATGAGAGATCGAGCAAGGTGCGCGGCACCGGCGGGCCGCTCAGTCCCTGGGCACCTCCGAGCCACTCGATGTTCGACACAATGAGCCGCACCAGCTCCGCGACCGCGATGGTGGCCATGCTGAAATAATGCCCTGACAGGCGCAACGTCGGTATACCGACGATGGCGGCAATGCCAATGCTCACCACGACGCCGATTGGAAGGCCGCCGATGGGCGGCAGGCTGAGATATTTATAAGAGGCGAGCGCTCCATACGCGCCGCAGCCGAAGAACACTGCGTGGCCCACCGAGATTAGGCCGGCATAACCGCCGACGATGTTCCAGGCGGACGCGCCGATGGCATAAAGCAGTACAAGCGTGCCAAGACGCTGCTGAAACGGTGTTGAGAATACCAGCGGATAGCCGAGCAGGATGATGCCGAAGATCGGCCATGCCGCGCGTTTCATCATGCTTTGCCCATCAGGCCTGCCGGCCGCAGCCACAGGACGAGCACGAACAGGGCATAGACGACGATGTCTTTGTAGATCGCACCGATCGCATAGGCTGAAACCGACTCAATGACGCCGATCAGCAGCCCGGCAGCCAGTGCGCCGGGAACGCTGCCGAAGCCGCCCAGTGAGACGGTGACGAAAGCAACGACCGCCAGCGTCTCGCCGACGCTCGGTGCCACGTAGAAGAAGTTCGCGATCAGCGCACCCGCAACGCCGGTCGCGCCAGCCGCCAAAGCCCAGGCGATCGCCTGCATGCGATCGGGCCGAATGCCCATCAACTCCGCCGCCGTCGCATCCTCTGCGACGGCCAGCATACGGCTGCCGAGCGCTGTGCGCGTGAGGATCAGGTGGAGGCAAGCCGTCATGACGAGCGCGACGACGCCGGCGAGCAACCGCGAGGATTCAATGCGGATCGGGCCGATCAGCAAAGTCCCTCCCACCAGTGTTTCCGGCAACGTACGAAAACTCGTTCCGAAATACCAAAACGCCGAATAACGCAACAGGAGCGCGAGGCCAAACGTTCCGAGAATTTGCGCCAGCATCGGGCCGCGCATGATGTGGCGGATCAGGACGAAGTAACACACAATCCCCAGGCTCGCCAGCGCCAGGGCGGCAATCGGCACCGCGGCAGCGGGCCCGCCGCCCATCACCGTCCAGACAACAAATGCTACATACATTCCGAGCATGACGAAGTCGCCATGCGCGAAGTTGATGACATTCATCATCCCCCAAATCAGCGTCAGTCCCGATGAGAATAGCGCATAGACAGCGCCCAGGAGCAGCCCGCCCGCAGTCACCTGTATCAGGGTCGAAAACATTCACGCCTCATGACTTTGAGGCGAGCTCCTGAAATGGGAGAGACACTCACCATCCCCTGTAGACGAGAACCGGCTCGGCGGTCGCTTGATCCTTAGGCCAGACCGGCACGTAGTTCGCGCCGTCCTGCAGCTGGATAACGAGCGCCGAAGCCAGGACGTTTTGGCCTTTCTCGTCGAACTTCACACCTTTGAAACCCATGATCAGCTGGCTCGGCTTGAGGTCGGTCGCCCGCAGCGCCGCCTGGATCTTGGATGGTTCGGTCGATCCGGCACGATTGATAGCATCGACCATCACCATGAAGCCCTGCATGATGCGGGCGGTGGTGTCGTCGAGGTCGACGCCCGATTTCTTCTTGTACATGTCATTGACAAGATGCGTCGTCGTGCCCGGCGCTCCAACGCTCCAGGATGATCGGTTGAACACCCCCTGCACGATATTCCCGACCGCGGCAACGAAGGAGGGGTCGGAGAACCCGGCATCGTCGGCAATCATGATTGGCGGCTTGTAGTCGAGCGACTTCATTGTCTTGGCGTAAAGGATTGCGTCGGCCGTATAGCTGACGAACATCAGCACATCCGGCTTCTTGTCCTTGAGTTGCAGCACTTGGCTTTGAACGTCGCTCGTATTGGCGGAATAAGGAATGTCCTGCGTGATGTTCAGCCCGTTCGCTTTGAAAGTCGATGTGACGACGGATGCGACCGAGGTGCCGTACTCGGTGTTCTCGTGGACGATTGCTATGGAGTCGATCTTGGCTCCCTTTGCTTTCATGTCCTTGAGGAATTCCGTGTAAACGCGTGCAAAATCGGTGGCGATCGGCGTGGTGCGGAAAAACCACTTGAAGCCGCGCTCAGTTAGGCTGGCAGCAACCGAGTCGCCGGTCAGGAACGGGACTCCATACCGCTCGGCAGCGGCGCTGGCCGTCAAAGTGATGCCGGACTGGTACGCACCGTTGATGGCAACAACCTTCTCTTGGGTGATGAGGCGGACAGCCTGGTTTTGACCGGCCGCAGGAGAACCCTGGTTGTCGGCAAAAATCACTTCGAGCTTTGCGCCGCCCAAGCCCGTGAGGCCGGCGCCCTTGGCTAGCGGCAAGTCGCCGAGTTCGGGATGGTCGCTATTGACGATATCGACCGCGACCTCAATGGCTGCCTTGGCATAGACGCCGACGGACGCGGCCACTCCGCTGAACGGATAGATGGCGCCAACTTTGACACTTTGCGCGAATGCGGCGCCAGTCATTGCGAGACCGAAAGCCGCGGCGCCAACAAGGCGGGTCAACCCCGTCGGTTTCATGGTAAGGTCCCCTTCGTCGGTTGTCGTTCAATACAGCGGTTTGCGTGCGCCATTTGGTCGGTGCTGCCGCAGACGCGAACTGCCTCGTTTTCATGTACCGCAAGGCGATGGCGGGAGGCAACCGGCAGCCAAAATGCTCCTCGCCAAACCTCACTCAGCGGCGGCGAACAGGCGTCTTTGGATCGGCGACTTGAAGACGGCGAACCCCTCGCAGGGGAAGCCATGATCAACAACAACGGAAGACGGACTTTGAGCTTAACGAAGGACTCCGAGCGCCGCCGCGCCGTCATGCCGAGACGGCTGGGGTTCCGTTGCGCGGGCCTCACGCTCCCGGCCTTCTTATCGATCCTCCCGGACAGGGGTCTGCATCCATGCGTGCCAGCAGCCTCGCCCTGGCGGTCCGAGCTGCCGGCAAGCTGCAGGGCGACCGGCTGGGCTGGCAGGGCGCAGGCCTGATCGGCAATGCCGCCCGCTCGGGCATCATGGCACCGATCGCCTCCAGGCCAACTGGGTGAATCATGCTCCTTGCCCGCGCCAACGGGCCCGCCGTCTCCGGGATAACTTTGGCGACGCCAAATCCAAAGCTGGCGCAGCGGCAGACGACGACGCCAGGTTGAATCAGTGGCAACCAGCCCGGCAGGCAGGTTTCAAGATCGTATGCAACCCCGGATCAGGACGCTGCTGAACCACCGACCGGCACTTAGTCGCGAGGGACGCTTCGTGGAGGGCGGGGACGGCTTCCACCGCGTGAGCTCGTCAACATGCCGCCCTGTCGCTGTCGCAAGGTCGCTTTCTGACGGAGCCACATCTCCCTTCAGCCGCAAATGGCAAGGTCGTGAGGCAGGAAGATGATTTGTGCGAGGGCCATTTTGACAGTGCCTTATTCAGCGACGGCAGAGTAATCCCGGGAGGTGCGATGGCTTACGACGCGGATGTCATCATCGTCGGCGGCGGGCTCGCCGGGCTCGTCGCCGCGGCGGAGCTGGTCGAGGTGCGGCGCAATATCATTATTGTCGACCAGGAACCGGAACAATCGCTTGGTGGTCAGGCCTTCTGGTCACTCGGCGGCATCTTCCTCGTCTGCTCCCCCGAGCAGCGGCGCATGGGCATTCGCGATTCGTATGACCTCGCCCTGGAGGACTGGATGGGGACCGCCGCTTTCGACCGCGAAGAGGATCGATGGCCCCGGCGGTGGGCCGAGGCTTACGTCGCCTTCGCGGCAGGCGAGAAAGGCCCGTGGCTGCGCCAGCGCGGCATCAAGTTCTTTCCCGTCGTCGGGTGGGCGGAGCGCGGCGGCCGCAACGCGATCGGACACGGGAATTCCGTACCGCGCTTTCACGTCACCTGGGGCACCGGGCCGGGCGTTATCGCACCGTTCGTGCAGCGGGTACGCGAAGGTGCGAAGCAGGGCCGGGTCACATTTAAATTCCGCCACTGCGTCAACCAACTCACGCGCACCGGCGGGACGATTGACGGAGTAAGTGGCGATATTCTGGCGCCAAGCAACGTCGAGCGCGGATTCAAGAGTTCGCGCGGCGTCATCGGCGAGTTCGCGCTGAGAGCGCAAGCCGTGATCGTGGCGTCCGGTGGAATCGGCGCCGATCACGACCTTGTGCGCAAGAACTGGCCAGAACGGCTGGGACGCCCGCCTAAACGCATGATCAGTGGCGTGCCGGACCACGTGGACGGCCGCATGTTGGCGATCACGGAAGCAGCTGGCGGCACGGTCATCAATCGCGACCGCATGTGGCACTACGTCGAGGGCATTAAGAATTGGAACCCGATCTGGACCAACCACGCGATCCGCATCCTACCCGGTCCGTCCTCGCTATGGCTGGATGCGCGCGGGCGTCGCCTGCCCGCACCGCTCTACCCTGGCTTCGATACGCTCGGCGCACTCACCTACATCATGGAGACGGGCTTCGACTATTCGTGGTTTATCCTGACGCAACGGATCATTGCAAAAGAGTTCGCCCTGTCCGGCTCCGAGCAGAACCCGGACCTTACAGGAAAGAGCTGGAGCAGCGTGCTGGTGCGCGCGACCGGGGGCGTCCCAGCACCGCTGCGCGCCTTCATGGAGAAAGGCGAGGATTTCATTGTCGAGCCTGAGCTGCCCACGCTCGTCAAACGCATGAACGCACTGACGGGCGACAACCTCCTCACGGTCGAGGACGTCGAGCATGAGATTCGTGCGCGCGACCGGCAGATCGACAATCGCTTCGCCAAGGACATGCAGGTCACAGCCCTCCGCGGCGCCCGGAGGTATCTGGGCGACAGGCTCATCCGCACCGCACCCCCGCACAAGATCCTCGGTGCCGATGCGGGGCCGCTGATCGCGGTGCGCCTCAACATCCTCACGCGCAAGACGCTGGGCGGCATCCACACCAATCTCGACAGCGGCGTGCTCGGCAAGGACGGCGCGCCCGTGCCGGGATTGTATGCGGCGGGTGAGGCAGCCGGCTTCGGCGGTGGAGGCATGCATGGCTACGGCGCGCTCGAAGGAACCTTCCTTGGCGGCTGCATCTTCTCAGGGCGCGCCGCCGGGCGGGCTGCTGCTTCATCAGTGTGTTGATCGCCCACTGATCCCTCAACGTGCGCTGCAGAAAGGCTGCACTTCCGTATGAAAACTATGCGCTAAAGACCCCGTGGGTCCGAGTGCCCGGCCTGTCAAGTGGTTGCCGGATTGTATGGGAAGGGGGAACACCCCCGGCGCAATCCAAGACTCGGCCAAAGTCTGTCGCGCACCGAAAGCGCCTGGTGCGCGTTTCGTCCGACCCGCGATCTGCGTCAGTGATATAATTCGCAGACTGCCAGACGCTGGCGTGCTAAGGACCTCAACGCCTCTGACGTGGGATCGCCTTCATTGCACCGGAAGACACCGCGATGTCAGCAGCGCGGCTGAAACACTTCG
>JASHRR010001173.1 GCA_030037185.1 Xanthobacteraceae bacterium
ATATCACCTCAGACTTGGCGGCAGCAGTGCCGATCGTAGCCAACTGGTCGCTTTCGTCTATTCCTCGCGCGATCGGCAGCGACGAGGTGACTCGATTGCTTGCCAGCATCAATCGCGATACGCCCGTCGGGTGCCGCGATTATGCGATGATACTCGCGTTGGCGCGATTGGGATTACGATCAAGTGAGATAATTTCGCTCGAACTCGACGATATCGACTGGGTTGCTGGAAAGATCCGCGTACGTGGCAAGAACGGTCAACGCAACGACCTTCCGTTGCCAGCGGATGTTGGCGAGGCGATCGCCGACTACCTGCGGACCTCGCATCGACGCAGTGTCAACCGTCGCGTCTTCTTGCGCGACAAGGCTCCGATCCGCGGTTTCAAGGGGCCGAGTGGACTCGGATCGATCATCCGACGCTCACTCACGAGGGCCAGCATCGATTCTCCCACAAAGGGAGCGCACCAATTCCGACACGGCCTTGCCTCAGAGATGCTGCGCGGTGGCGCCTCGCTGGGCGAGATCGGTGAAGTTCTGGGACACCGTCATGTGCAGACAACGGCGATCTACGCCAAGGTCGATCTCGACGCGTTGCGAACACTGGCTTTGCCATGGCCGGGAGAAGCCCAATGAGCGCACTCCGACAGGCTGTTCAGGGCTACATCGAGATGCGGCGAGGGCTGGGGTTCAAGCTGCGAGACACAGAACGGGGATTGATCGATTTTGCCGCCTTCCTCGAGGCTAACGACACGCCACACATCACGACTGAACTGGCCCTTGCCTGGGCTCAGCGACCCTCGCACGCGCAGCCTGCGCATTGGGCGAAACGATTGGGGTATGTCCGCGTATTCGCCCGTCATCGAGTTGCCGCTGATCCGCGAACCGAGATTCCCCCAGACGGTTTGTTACCCTTTCGCCCGAAGCGAGTTCGGCCTTATCTCTATACAAAGGAGGACATCCAGCGCCTCCTGTCCGCAGCGCTTGAGATGCCGTGTCGATATACTCGCTGCAGGCTCAGGCCATGGACATACCATTGCCTGTTCGGATTGCTGAGCGTTTCCGGCCTGCGCGTCGGCGAAGCCCGCAGCCTCAAGCTTTCGGATATCGATTTCGATGCCGCTGTGCTGACGATCCGCGGCACGAAGTTCGGAAAGTCCCGTCTTGTGCCGATGCACGCGTCAACGTGTGCAGTGCTCAAGGATTATCTCAAACGCCGCCGACAGCATTGTGCGGCCCAAGCGGCGTCTCCTTATTTGTTCACTTCCCAGTTGGGCAACCGCCTTGATGTGGGAGACATTCATCGAACATTCTATACTCTGTCTCGCCAGATCGGCCTGCGAGGCGCAACTGACAGCCACGGCCCGCGCCTGCATGACATGCGGCATGTGTTCGCGACGAACACGCTGGTGCGTTGGTACGAAGCCGAGCAAGATCCCGAGCGGCTCCTGCCGATTTTGTCCACCTATCTCGGTCATGTCCACGTGGCCGATACCCAATGGTACCTCACCGGTTCACCCGAGCTGATGAAAGAAGCAATGCGCCGCCTTGAGCGGCGCTGGGAGGATCGGGCATGATCAAGCATGCGAGCCTGGCGCCACTTTTGGAGCGCTTTTTCACCCGACGCCTGATGCAACAGCGGCAGGCAAGCCACCATACTATCACTTCCTACCGCGATACATTTCGGCAGTTGCTGAAGTTCGCCGAACGAACATTGCACAAGCCGCCGTCTCGCTTGAACTTCGAGGAGATCGATGCGCCGTTTATCGTCGCCTTCCTTGATGACCTGGAGAACCATCAGGATATCAGCGTCCGCAGCCGTAACCTGCGCCTCACGGCGATTCATTCGTTCTTTCGCCACGCGGCCTTCGAGGCACCCCAGCATTCCGCCCAAATCCAACGTGTGCTTGCAATTCCCAGTAAGCGCTTCACTCGAACCCTCGTCAATTTCCTGACCCGCCCAGAGGTCGATGCCTTGCTGGCCGCACCGGATCAATCAACCTGGTCCGGGCGACGCGATCACGCGTTCCTACTGGTCGCGGTACAGACCGGATTGCGGCTATCGGAGATCACTGGTCTCAAGCGGGACGATCTGTTCTTCGGCACGGGCGCCCACCTGCGGGTCATTGGCAAAGGGCGCAAGGAACGCTGCACCCCGTTCGCCAAATCTACGACCGCAGTCTTGAGAAGCTGGCTGAAAGAGCCTCAGCGCGGAGAAGAGAGTATCCTGTTTCCCAGCGCCAGAGGAGAGCGGCTGAGCGTTCATGGCGTTCAGTATATCCTGAACAAACACCGCCAGACCGCTTCTGCCGTGTGCCCGTCTCTGAAGGGAAAGCGCGTTACTGTTCATCGTCTGAGGCACACGATGGCCATGGACCTCCTGCAGGCGGGCGTTGATCGCGCGGTCATCGCCCTCTGGCTCGGCCATGAATCAGTCGAGACCACACAGATCTATCTCGAGGCGACGTTGGCGATGAAGGAGACGGCATTGGCAAAAACGATCCCATATTCCGGTAAGTCATCCCGCTTCCGGCCCGACGACAACCTGCTGGAGTTCTTGAACAGCCTGTAGATCGAGCTGACTATGTCGGGTGGCCCGGGCATTCCTGCGGAAAATGTCTTTGTTCCTCAGATATTTACCGTCAATGGTCAGAGCTACTCGACATAGTCCGGTGGGGTAGATAGTGCCGGCTATGTCGATCAAGACATAGCCGGCATGCCTTCGCCGTGCGCGCGTTACGGGCCTGCCCGGACGCAAGGGATCACATCACGCGACATATGCGAGAGTTCCGAAGCCTGAGCGCTCATTAATGTACCTGCAATAGCCGCGGTGATGAGGCGATCAAGGGCTCCCGCTGGCTAAGGGCCACGCACCGCAACGCCCTCTTGGTGCAACAAAGCGTTTCTGCTAACCACGAGGCAGCAATTTGCAAGCCAGCGACCGGAATCGTGAGGCGGTAGATAGATGGTCGAACGACTTCGTGCGAACGCACCATCCACTTTCCGGCTAAGTCGGAGAGAGCACCTATGTCGTAAGAAAACTGTGTTGGCGCGCGAGAGCGCCGTGAACTCGAGTTTACAAACTCGAAGGTATTTGTTCTTTATAAATACGTGTCTTTCAATCGATTTTATTTTGATTCGGAGACATGTCATGACAAAGGACATCATACAGCCGAGTCATGATTTTGCCAGCCACGCGTCATTGGCGCGCAGGTAAATATTGAAATTGACCTACGCAATGAGCGCCGCCGCGGCGGGCGCTGCCCTTACTTCCTGCAACTGGGCCGACGCTCAAAATCCTGACCACCCAGCCCATGTTGGCCACGAGGGACAGGCCACGACAGGGCCAACGAAAAATCAGGATTTGTTTGATGCAGCCGAATTGTGTGTGACTCGCGGGAAAAATCAGGATTTGCTTGATGCGGCCCTATTGTGTGTCAATCGCGGGGAGGCATGTATCGACCACTGCGCCAAACAATTGGGCGCAGGCGATATATCTATGAAGGATTGTATGGACAGCGTCTCGACCGTGCTTCCAATGTGTACAGCTGTCGCGAGATTTGCAGCCTTTGATGCGCCTCGTCTCAAAGAAGTGGTGAAATTATGTGTTGACGTTTGCAGCGACTGCGAGAAGGAGTGCCGCAAACACGAGCAGCATCATGCGCAATGTGAGAACTGTGCTGATTCTTGTGCTGCTTTCATCAGAGAAGGCAAGAAGGTGGCCGGTGCGTACTTACCATTTTTTCTGCAGGGAGAGAGGGGTATTCTCGTAGGGAGAAAGGGCCGTTGGAGGGCCGGCGGCCGAGGCCGATCATTCCCGAAGCGAGCGGGGCGATCCGAAAGCCGCGGCCCTTGACTGTCGCCTGCACGTCTTAGCCCAATTCCGAGCTGGCTGCTAGGGTCGTACCATGTCCAAAACTTATCGCAGGAGGCAGCAATGAGGCTATCGCTCCGGGTGCTGTTAGCATCCTTGCTCGCCGCAACAATCGGAATGAGTACCTTTGGCGAACAGGACGAAGCCGTCGCCTTCAGCTCGCAGGCCAATGAACGAGGGAAAGTAATATCGGTCGGGGCAAGTGGACAAGACACTGTTGGCGCACTGATGCCGTTACCGCTTTGGCCGCCGGCCCGGTTGCACAAGGAGCAGTGCCAGCGAAATCACCCTCGACGCGTCGCCTGCGCTGACCGAGCGGTTGCGTCAATGAGGCGCCCTGCGTCGGACGAATCCATCTTCCGTGCGGAATGTCTTGTGATGGCTATGTTTGAAGTATTCAAACCAGCCCCGCAGCGTCCGGTTGACGTCCGCGATGGTCTGGTAGGCTAGAATTGCACCGTAAGACGCGTGTCCCACTCCCGGCACGTTAAGGCGTAAGCCAGCGACGTGCCTCATTCTCAGCGGAGCCGGCTGGCTGGTCGGAAATGGCGTAGGGACCGTCACTTCGTTTACGGTCGCTCATTCGATCTCGCTCATAGGCTCGGCGCTGGGCTTTATTCCTGACGCGCTATGGTTTCCGCCATTGATCGAGACGCTGATTGCAGCCACCATCGTCTTTATGGCATTGGAAAACATCGTTGGTGTCAATGCTGGACAACGTTGGATCTATGCGTTCGCGTTCGGGCTGATCCACGGTTTCGGCTTTTCCTTTGCATTGCGCGAGCAGCTGCAGTTTGCCGGGGACAACCTCGTGACTTCCCTCCTTGGCTTCAACGTCGGGGTAGAGATCGGTCAGCTAACCGTGCTAATAGTCATGGTGTCGGCCCTCTCTTTGTTATTCAAATACGTCGTGGCGGAACGCATGGGCGTGATCATCCTGTCCGCGTTGGTCGCTTACACCGGCTGGCATTGGATGCTCGATCACAGTGAACAGCTGACCAAGTATCCGGTCCCGAAAATCGATGCCGCCTTCCTCATCATGGTTATGCGAGGCATGATGGCGGCGCTCGTTCTCGCAGCCATCGTGTGGGCTTTCAGCGGCTTGGTTCGTCGCTTCATGCAATCCAAGGACCTGCTGTCAGAAACTGCTGTAATACCGGCGACCAACGACAGGTCCGCTGACATCCAATGGACCGCCGATGGATTGCGCCGATCCTTCCGTCCGGGTCGGCCGAGTAGGCCCAGGGAATTCCACCCCGAGCCCCTCACAGGTAGGGTCGAGGACTGGCGCGCCGGTTTAGGTCGAAGCTTGTTTTATTGGGATAGAAGTCGGGCGCGCCCCGCTGTAGGTGGGGGGCCGATCGTCCAAGCGAAATTCGGAGAGGTTCAATGATTCGTTCGCTACTTGTTGCCACGCTGGCCGCCGCCGCAATCACGCCAGCCATCGCCCATATTACATTGGAATCGTCGGAGGCGCAGATTGGCGCCGGCTATAAGGCCGTCCTGCGCGTGCCGCATGGTTGCGGGGAAAGTCCCACCACCGCGATCCGCGTGAAGATTCCGGAAGGCGTTATCGGCGTGAAGCCGATGCCCAAGCCGGGCTGGACGCTCACGACCGCAACCGGCAAGTACCCCAAGACGTACAAGCTTTTTAACGCGGAAGTGAAGGAAGGCGTCACCGAGATCGACTGGTCGGGCGGAAAGCTTCCCGACGTTTGGTACGACGAATTCGTGTTCACCGGCTTTCTTTCCGGCGACCTTGAGCCTGGTAAGAAGCTTTACTTTCCAGTCGTGCAGGAATGCGAAAAGGGCGTGCACCGGTGGATCGAAATTCCGGCAGGTAGCAAATCCCGCGATGACTATCCGGAGCCGCCGGAGCTGAAGCTCTTGCCCACGACGGCCCACTAAAAAACAGCGGATGCGGAGAATCGTCCTCCTCACCGCGCTGCTTGTTGGGCTGCTGGCCGGCCCAAGTGCCGCGCGCGCACACGCCTCGCTCATCCGCAGCGAGCCGGCGGATCGGGCGGTGGTCGCAGAACCGTCGCGCGCGGTGACACTGACTTTCAACGAGCCGGTCTCGCCGCTGCTCTTTCGGCTACTGGACCCGGGTGGCGAGGTGACTGAGCTCAGATCTATTACGGCGAACGGCGCGACCATCGTGGTCGCACTGCCCGCCGCGGTGTCGCGCGGAACTCACCTGGTGAGTTGGCGCGTCATTTCTGCCGACAGCCATCCGGTTGGAGGGGCCGTCACGTTTTCGGTTGGACAACCGAGTGCGGCTCCCGCGCGGCTCGCGACGAGTACCGATGCTCCGTTGCGGGCGGCGATCTGGATCGCAAGGGTCGTTCTCTATCTTGGGCTATTCATCGGCATCGGAGGCGCTTTCTATGGCGGTTGGATCGCTGTTGCGCCGACGGCCGGCTGGACAGCAGCTGCTGCCCGGGTGGCTCTTGGATGCGGAATCTTTGCCGCCCTGGTGTCGGTCGGATTGCAGGGCGCCGATGCGATTGACGTGCCGCTCTCGAAGCTCGGCGAACTGCGCATTTGGAAAAGCGGTCTTGCGACACCTTATGGAGTGACGCTGTCGATCGCCGTCGTCGCATTGGCGCTCGGGCTTGCGGCGATGTCGGGCAACAGGCCATGCAAGCGGTGGTCTTCATTGTTGGCGCTCGCCGCAACCGGGGCAGCACTCGCCGCCAGCGGACATGCCGCCACCGCGGGGCCCGAATTGGTCACACGGTCTGCGGTTTTCCTACATGGCATGAGCGTCGCTTTCTGGGTTGGCGCGCTGCTGCCGCTCGCGGCCGCGTTGGGGGACCGCGAGGGTCGATCCGAGCTGGCGCGTTTCTCGACCGCGATTCCGTTGCCGCTCGCCGTGCTAATCGCGAGCGGACTTCTGCTCGCCATCATCCAGATTCGGCAGGTCGATGCATTGTGGACCACAACGTACGGCGTGGTCCTCTCAGGCAAGCTCTTCGCGGTCGTCGCGCTGCTCGCGCTCGCCGCGATGAATCGGTGGCTCACGCCACAGGTCGCCGCAGGCAAGGCAGGCTCTACCCGCCGCCTCGTCCGATCGATCCGGGCCGAACTCGCCATTGTGGGGGTGATCCTCGGCCTCGTCGCCTACTGGCGATTTACCCCGCCGCCGCGCTCGCTGCTCGCTGTCGCTGCGGAACCGCTCCACATCCATATCCACGCCGAAAAAGCTATGGCCGACCTGCAAATCGGCCCTCCCGGCGGCGAAGGACAGCAGATTGTAATCAGCCTGCTTAATGGCCAGTTTGGGCCGCTGCCGGCCAAAGAAGTCGTCCTGGTCTTGTCCAAGCCCGACCTCGGGGTTGAGCCGCTGCGCCTTGACGCGAGCCGCGTCGACGAGACGATCTGGCGCATCGATCACGTGCGCTTGCCGGGTGCTGGCCGCTGGCACGCAAGTGTCGAAATACTTGTCAGCGACTTCGAGAAAACGACATTGGAAGATGACCTCCGCCTGCCGTAGCACTTTTGGCAAATGGCTGGAGTGGGTCAATCGCCTCCATTCAGCGTAGTGTGACCTTGACCGCTTGACCCTTATTCCGGACGACCTGCTGCAATGCAGCAATCGACGCTGCGGGCTGATGCTGCTGCGCCAGCTACTTCAATGTCATCGGCATTGGTGGTATACGCCTCGACAGAAGGAACCGTTCAATGCTCCAATCCTGGCAGTATTGCGCGCGTGTGCGACCATGGATCGCTATGGCTTCGGCCTATCTGCTTGCGATCCAGATGGCGCTCTCGGCCTTCGTCCCAGCCACAGCGGCCATAGCGATGGTCGAGACGGGGACGGCAAGGCACCGCTACGGCAGACGCCAAGCATATGCTGCACGTTGGTGTGCGGATCGCCCGCAATCCTTGGTCCTGATCAAGCGGCACTTGCTGCGCTTGAGGCGCCGGTCTCGCACGCGGTCTGGCCATGCGACGAACATATCCTGGCGCATTTTTCTTCCCGCAGCGGATATCCTCGCGGCCCTCCGGGAGCCAGTTGATCCCTTAATATAGGGAATCAATCAGCCCCGCGAAAATGTCGATCGTGTCCGTCGAACCTCCCGCTTTAACTTCAATAGCGACGATTCCCGCAGCATAGCTGCGCTCCCTCGATTGCGCGCCGCCCTCGACGCCATTCGTCGCTGGCTGGACCGTCAGTCCCCGTCAATAAAATGAGACTTGGAAAAGTAACACCCACTCGTCAAGGTTTTCCATGGAGGCAATCATGAAGGACTTCGCGATGCTTGTTGCAGCTTTTGTTACCGTGTCCGTATTGCCGGCAGCGATTGCCGGCGCGCAGGATTACAAGGCCGGCTCGATTGAAGTTGATAAGCCGTGGTCAACAGCTACGCCTCGGGGGGCCAGCGTTGCCGCGGGCTACATGACCATCAAGAACACAGGTACGGAACCCGACCGGCTGACTGGCGCATCGACCGCGGTCGCCGGAAAGGTCGAGGTCCATGAAATGACCATGGACAACGGCGTGATGCGGATGAGGCCAGTGGCAGGCGGACTTGAAATCAAGCCGGGGCAGACGGTCGAGCTTAAGCCCAGTTCGTTCCATCTGATGATCATGAACCTCAAGGGACCAATCCAGCAGGGCAAACCGTTCGAAGCGACGCTGATGTTCGCAAAAGCGGGAGCTGTCGATGTGGAGTTTGCGGTCGAGCCGGTGGGCGCCACATCCGCATCGGCGCCGGCAAATGATTTGCAACACCATTGAGATAGGCCGCACTCCATCCCTTCGCGATTTCCGAGGATCGGAAGTCGCGTCCCCTGT
>JASHRR010001174.1 GCA_030037185.1 Xanthobacteraceae bacterium
GCTTAAAACGCCGGCGCGCCGGCTACTGGGATGCGCCGCTTTCGCGGGGAGAATGGGGAGTGTTGCCGCAGGAGCAGCCGTGCAATCGATCGATCTCATCATCGCCGATATCGGCTGGCTGATCACCATCGACCCCGGCCGCCGCGTCATTCGCGACGCCGCGGTGGCGGTCGATGGCGGCAAGATCGTTGCGGTCGGCAAGTCGGCCGACATCACGACGCGCTATGCCGCAAGCAGCACGGTTGACGGCCGCGGCACGGTGGCTACGCCCGGCTTCATCGATTGCCATCTGCATTCTTCCTTTCAACTGTCGCGCGGGCTCGCCGACGAAGCGAACGCCCAGTCATTCCTGTTCGAGCGCATGTATCCCTATGAAGCTGCGCTCGAGGCCGACGACGTGCGCGTATCGGCGACGCTCGCGGCGACCGAGTTGCTGCGGCACGGCGTCACCTGCTTCATCGATCCCGGCAACTATTATCCCGAAGCGTCGGTCGAAGGCGTCATGGCCACCGGCATCCGCATGATCGTATCGCGCTCGTCGTTCGACATGACCAAGTCGGTGCTCGGTATCCTGCCCGAGCGCATGATCGAGAACACCGCCGTCGCAATCGAGCGCGCCGAGGCGGTGCTCGAACGCTACGCCGACGCGGGACACCGGTCGGCAAATCCGCGGCTCGGCGCCAGCGCCTCGTTCCGCGGCCTCAACAATGCCTCAGACGATCTCATCATTGGCCTCAAGAAGCTCGCCGACCGCTACGGCACGCTGCTGCAGACGCACGCGTGCTTTTCCTATTCGACCCACGACTCAAGCGTTGCCCGCACTGGCCTCGCCGAGATCGAGCGGCTGGAATCGCTCGGCGTCATCGACGAGCGCATGCTGATCGTCCATGCGGGCTGGCTCGAACCCCAGGAGCTCGAGATTCTGGCGCGGCGCAAACCGTCATTGGCGTGTGCGCCAAGCTCCAGCCTGCACAACGGCTACGGCAACTTTCTGTTCGGCAAGCTGCCTGAACTTCTGGCGCTCGGCGTGAACGTGGCGGTCGGCTCCGATCACGCAAGCTCGGGAATCGTCGACATGGCGCAGGAAATTCGGCTGGTCTGCTGCTGCTACAAGGAGGCCCGCATCAACCCGCGCGTGATGCCGCCCGAAACCGGCCTGGAAATGGCGACCATCAATGGCGCCAAGGCGGCCCTGATGAGCGGCCGCATCGGCAGCATCGAGGTCGGCAAGGAAGCCGACATCGTGCTGTTCGACACCGATCGTCCCGAATGGCAGCCGCTCATCAATCCGGTGTCGAACCTCGTCTATGGCGCAACCGGCGATTCGGTGCGCGACGTCTTCGTGATGGGAGAGCAGGTGGTAGCCGGCGGACGCCTGACCCGGATCGACGAGAGGAAATTGTTGGCGGAACTCCCGGTCGCGGTCGCCCGCTTCCGCAAGCACCTCAAATTCGACGAGATGGTGCAGCTCAAATGGCCGGTGGAGTGATGATGCCATGACAGGCGTCTTCGGCGATCATGTGCCCGGCATCCCGTATCGCCCGATTGCGGAGCTGTTCGCGCGCTACCGCGATCGCGATCCGGCGAGGACCGCGATCGTCGATCTGGATTGCGGGTCCGCGCTCACGTTTGGGGAACTTGATCGGATCACGAACGAGATCGCGTGCCTCCTTAAGAGCCGCGGCGTCGCCAAGGGCGGCCGCGTGCTGCTGCTCGGCGATGAAAGCCTGGAAAAGCTGCTGCTGTGGTTTGGCATCTGGCGCCTCGGCGCGGTGGTATGCCCCCTGAACATCGAGATTAATGAGAAGGTGTTGGCTGACCTCGTCGCGGCCGTGAAGCCGGTGCTGGTTCTGTGGCATAAGGAACTCGATATCGACGCCTTGGTCGGCGATTGCCCGGCGGCGCGCATCCGGTTCGGCGCTTGGCGGACGCCAGCCGATCCGCAAGACGAATTGTTCTCACGGCTGGCGAATTGCCAGGCGGCCGATGTGCCCGAGCGCAACCACGCACAAGACATCGCCTGCATTTTTTGCACGTCGGGAACCACCAGCCGGCCGAAGATTGTCGTCTACGACCACTGCGCTTACTGGCTCAACGGCTTGTCCACCCTTGAATTCCTCGGCCTGACCGAGAACGATCACACGCTGGAATACCGCTCGTTCGGCTGGAACTCGGCGCAGGTGCTAAGCCTGATGCCGTTTTTACAGACGGGGCTCACGCTGCACATCGCCAAACGCTTCTCCCACAGCCGCTTTTTCGAGTGGATCGAGCGGTACGGCATCACCTTTGCGGCCGGCGTGCCGACTGTCCTCAATATGCTGCTGAACAGGCCTGCTCCCTCGCGCGGGCGTCGCCGTACCCTCGCTTCCTCAGCAAGCGCCGGAGCGCTCGGTGGGGCAGGCGGGCGCGACGGCCGCGGGCAAGACGACAAGCGCGCGCGGACATTGCGGCTGATGAGTTGCTCGACCGCCCCGCTCACGGCCCAGCAATGGCTGCAGTTCGAGGAGATATACGGCATCAAGCTCTTGCAGATGTATGGCATGTCGGAAGCCGGCTGGGTGTGCGGCAACCGCACCTACCGGCATCGCATCGGCACGGTCGGCATCCCGGCGCTGCACCAGGAATTCGCCATCGTTGACGCCGACGACAGACCGTGCCCGCCGGGCGTCGAAGGCGAAGTGACGGCGGGCGGGCCGCATACGGCCATCGGCTATCTGCGCGATGACGGAACGATCGAGCCTATCCGCCCCAACCGCATCAAGACCGGCGATCTTGCCATCGAGGACCCGGACGGATTCATTCGCCTCACGGGCCGCACCAAGGATTTGATCATCCGGGGCGGCGTCAACATCGCGCCCGCCGAGATCGATGAGGTGGTGCTGAAACACGCTGGAATTCTCGAGGCAGCGGCGGTGGGCGTGCCGGATAAAATCTACGGGGAGGAAGTGGTATGTTACGTCGTCGCGAAGCCGGGCACGAGCCTCACCGAAGCCGCGGTGAGCCGCCATTGCGAGGCCTTTCTGCCGCCGCCGAAAATGCCGAAGCAGATCTTCATTGTTCCCGATCTCCCCAAGAGCGACCGCGGAAAGGTCTTGCGCGACCGCCTGCGGGAGGATTGGACGGCGCGCATGAAGGTGTTGGCGTGACGCTCGTCCCGCTCGCCGGGAGCGCGGAGAGGGAGCGTTTCCAGGGGTTCAGAGCCCGCAAAGCTCGGAGTCGAGCAGGGGCCTGCGCACCCGCAATGAGCGCCAACGATGCCACCTCACCCCGCAAGCCGGGAGAGGTCGAGGCCCTGGGGGATGCGATTGCTCTGGCCACGGCGGGGCAAGGCGCCTCGGGTGCGAGCGGGCGCCGCAGCATTGGCGGCCTCCTCGCCGCCGTGGCGTTCGCCTTGACCGCAACGACGCTGCACGCCGAAGATCTGTGGCGTCACGGCACCCTCGTGCCAAAGGGCGATGCCGGGTTCATTTATATGGCAGCCGAGGGAGGATTCGCCAAGACCGAAGGCCTCGATCTGAAGATGCTGGCCTTTCAGAACGACACCTTGATGATGAAGGCGCTGATCGCGGGCGAACTCGACAGCTACGAAGGCAGCCCGATCAGCCCGTTGATCGCCGGCAGCAAGGGCGCCGACGTGAAAATCCTCGGCTGCACCTGGCCGAAGCTCACCTATTCGCTGTTCTCCCATGACGGTATCGGCTCGATCGCTGCGCTGCGCGGAAAGAAAGTCGGCATCTCGGCGCCGGGTTCGCTTCCCGATCTGGTGGCGCGGACCATGCTCAGGCAGGCTGGCGTTGCTCCCTCGGAAGTGAGTTTCGTCGCCGCCGGCAGCGATCCGGAGCGGGTGCGGGCCCTGATGGCGAAGACCATTGATGCTGCGATCTCAACCAGCGATTTCGCGGCGCAGCCTGAACTCAAGTTGAAGACGCTCGCGGTTGCGAGCGAAGCGCTGCCGCAATTCCTGCGCCAGTGCGTCATCACGCGCGGCGAGCGGGTTCGTTCCAAACGCCCGCAGCTGGTGGCGTTCATGGCGAGCGAAATGAAGGCCTATGGATTTGCGATCGGGCATCGCGACCGGGTGGTCGCCCTGACGCGGCGCATTGCCAGCCTCCCGCCCGGCGATCCGGTTGCGGAGGTCAGTTATCGCGAGGTGGTCGAGCAGCGGGCTGCATCGCCGGCCATTGAAATCGACCTCGATAAGCTGCGCTGGCTGCGCGATCTGCTGGCAGAGGACGGCCGGATGGCGGCAAAGTTCGATCCCGCCGCCCTCACCGACACTTCGATTCGCGAGGCGGCGCTGATGCGGATCAAGTAGACCGGGCTGAGCGCAAGTGACAGCGCGAGCAGCATTGTCGATCGATTTCGCTGCGCTCAATCCGCGCTACTGGCTGATGCGGGTGGAGAAATAGTAGTGTGCAGGGTGCACAAAGAAAAGCGTGCCGACCTTCCCGCCCGTTGCCGCGCCCCCGTCGGGCTCGGCGGCGAGGCCGTCATCTGATCGGCCAAAGGCCTGCGGACCCGGTGACGCCTTTGGCCACCCTGCAGCTGGGCTCTATAGGACCGGAATTCACCATGGACGCGACCACCAAGTCGAAACGTCAAGCGATGCCGACCTCCGCGGCCGCGGCTCCGCCGCGCGGTTACCCGGACTTGCACGATCACATTCGAGCACTCGATGAGGCCGGCCTCCTCGTCACCGTGGACCGGCCGATCAACAAGGACACCGAAATGCACCCGCTGGTGCGATGGCAGTTCCGCGGCGGCATCGAGGAGAAGGATCGCAAGGCATTCCTGTTCACCAATGTGGTCGACGCCCGAAAACGCAAATACGATATTCCCGTCGCGGTGGGGGCGCTGGCCGCCAACCGCGAAATCTATCGTATCGGCATCGGCTGCCGGATCGAGGAAATCGACGAGCGTTGGGTCAAGGCGGCGCAGAACCCGATCCCGCCGCGCATTGTCGATGCGGCGCCGTGCCATGATATCGTGATCGCCGGAAAGGCGCTCGATAAGCCCGGCAACGGCCTCGATGGCATTCCGCTGCCGATTTCGACGCCCGGCTGGGACATCGCGCCCTATGCGACGCTGTCGCAATACATCACCAAGGACCCGCAAACCGGCATCCAGAATCTCGGCAATTATCGCGGCCAGGTGAAGGCGCCGCGCCGGCTCGGCATGAACCCGTCGCTGGAGCTGCGCCCCGGCATTTACAGCCACTGGGAGAAGCTGCGCGAGCGCGGCATCAAGAAGCTCCCTTGCGCGGTGGTGCTTGGTGCGCCGCCGTGCATCACCTTCGCGTCGGTGCAGAAGCTGCCCGAGAGCGTTGACGAGCTCTACGTAGCGGGTGCGCTCGTCGGTGAGCCGATCAATGTTGTTAAGGCCAAGAGCGTCGATCTCCTGGTGCCTGCGGAAGCAGAGATCGTGATCGAAGGCTTGATCGACACCGAATATCTCGAGCCCGAGGCGCCGTTCGGGGAATCGCACGGACACGTCAATCTGCAGGAATTCAACGCCTATATGGACGTCACCTGCATCACCCGCCGGCGCGACGCCATCCTGACCTCGATCATCTCGCAGGTGACGCCGAGCGAATCGAGCCTGATTAAGCGCATCGGCATGGAGCCGCTGTTTCTCAATTTCCTGCGCAGCACGCTGGGAATCAAAGGCATTAAACGCGTCTCCATGCATGAGCCGCTGACCAACATCCGCAAGGTCATCGCGCTCGTGGTCGAGCGGGGCATGGCGCCGACCGAGTTGTGGCGCGCGCTCTATGGCGCGGCGATTTTCCATCGCGCCGCGGGCAAATACGTGATTGCGGTCAACGATGACATCGACCCGGAAAATGCCGATGCCATCCTGTGGGCGATGTCGTACCGGGCCAATCCGACCCTCGACATGCATGTGCTCCCCCATCGCGACCAGGGGCACGGCCCACGCAGCAAGCGCAACAGCGGCGAGGATGCCTCGGTGCTGATCGACGCTACGCTGAAAGAGGATTTCCCGCCGATTTCATTGCCCAAGCGCGAATATATGGAGAACGCGCGCAAGATCTGGGAAGAGCTGGGCTTGCCCAAGCTGAAGCCGCAGCCGCCCTGGTTCGGCTATTCGCTCGGCGAGTGGCCGGCGGAGCTCGACGCTGCCGCGGAGCGCGCCGCAAGGGGCGACTACTTTGTCACCGGTAAGCAACTGGCGAAACGCCGCCGCAAGGACGTGCGGATGAATACAGAAGTACGCAATGTGAACGAGTAATCCCCTAACGGCTTACGCCGTTTCAGGAGGCGGCTTTTGACCCCCCGCCTCCACAGGGCACGGCATTTGTCGATCATACCACGCCGAGAGCCAAGGGACCCGGATTACAAAGTTTGATCTCGGCCGGGCCCTCCCGGCAACAGAACTAACAGCAGCTTGAGCCGCAACGAGAAAGAACAGTCCGTGCCATAGACAGCCTTAGCGTTGTGCCATCTGGCAAGCGATGGCCCGCGCTTCCTCTCGGGCCCAGCTTCACTCTGTCTGGCTGGAGCGTCCGCGACGGTCACGGCATCAGCCCTTCGCAAACACCATTTATACGTTGCCGTCGAGCTCTGCTACCCGCGCGATCAGATCAGCCGTCCTCGGAGGAATCCCTTATTGGCCCCAATCGCCGTTCGATTCGGCGCAAGTCGCGAGCCAAGCGCTCGCTGCCCTTGTCGCAGATGCCGCCCTGGTCGCAGACGCAGTAAGCCATCACCCCAGTAAATCCAGTATTCCCCGCACCGCCACATAAGCCCCGACTGTGGCGACCACCACCGCAAACACGATCGATAGCGCGTGCTTCTGGGTGGCCAGCGCAGTCGCCAGCCGGCCCCCGGCGAGTCCGCCGACGATGCCGCCGGCAACGAACAGCAGGACCAGCGGCCAATCGATGAGGTCGGACAGCGCGTAATTTACTGCGGTGGTGAGGCCGAACGCCGTCACCGAGACGAGCGATGAGCCTATGGCGACGATCATGGACATCGACGTGGCAGCGACGAGGCCCGGCACGACCAGGAATCCGCCGCCGATGCCGAAGAATCCGGAAAGCGCCCCGACCGCGAGGCCGATGCCAATAATCCGCGGCGCATTACCGCGCTCTAGCCGCACCTGCGGTTTGGCGCCACCCTCCCTCTGCATCGCCATTGACGCCGCGACTGCGACCATCAGCACGCCGAACAGAACGAGGAGCTTCTGCCCGTCGGTATGCTTACCCAAGGTCGAGCCCAACGCGGCGCCGACTACCCCAGAGATCGCGAAGAGAATTGCGACTGGCCAGCACACATGGTCGCGTCGCGCATGATTGATAAGGTTGGCTAAGGCGCTCAAGGCGACAGCGATGGCACTCGTGCCGATGGCGACATGAGGCGATTTCACGCCGACCACATAGACCAGCAGCGGGACCGCGAGGATCGACCCGCCGCCGCCGATCACGCCCAGAATGAGGCCCACCAGACCGCCGGCGAAGACCGCCATAAAATCGGGAGCACCGACTTCCATGTGGTAACTCCGCAATTATTGACATTCGTGGTAGCCACGACTGACCACTCCTGCTTGGCTTCGCGGTTCAGCGATCGGCACGATCGCGCCGCCGCATGGCACGCCCTTGCTCAATTTGGCGTTGCAAGCTTTGCACTGGTGATAGCGCTTGCGACCACAGGCCATCGATGGGCCAACCTTGCCGCATTTGGCCCAAACGGGACCATGCGGCCAACGAACCCCATCGAGATGTTGCCAACACGCATCATCATTCGGAAACTGCTTGAGGAAAGCCATGATCGACATGCCGAAACGTATGAAGGACCACGCCTGCAATGGTACTCTAACCCCTGCAACCGCGGGCGTCTCGCTCGCTCGCATGCTCTTACCAGAACAAGAGAGGTTTGAAGCTGGCGTTGCGGGCGGCACGCCCGCGTCCCGGACGCCTTGACGGGGCCCCCGCGGCCCCCCATTCCTTAGGTGGTCAGTCGGCCGGACGGCCGCCTTGGCCTTCCTACCCCCTGTGGGCGGCAAGGAGGGGCCGGGGAGGAAAGTCCGGGCTCCATGGGCATGCGGTGCCGGATAACGTCCGGCGGGGGCAACCCTAGGGAAAGTGCCACAGAAAACAGACCGCCGCGGCCCCCTTGCTTGCCGTCCCCGTACGCAGGGAGGGCGGGGGCGCCGCGGCAAGGGTGAAACGGTGCGGTAAGAGCGCACCGCGCTTGCGGCAACGCAAGCGGCACGGCAAACCCCACCGGGAGCAAAACCGAATAGGGACGGCGTGGAGCGGAGGCGTCGCGCAAGCGGCGGCTGTGCTCCAGGATCGATGTCCGGGTCCTGCCGTCCGGGTAGGTTGCTCGAAGCGCCGGGCAACCGGCGTTCCAGAGGAATGGCCGTCACGCGCCGGGCGAGGCCCGGCGCCACACAGAACCCGGCTTACAGGCCGGCTGATGCGTGAGGAGGCCCGTTGCCACAGGCAGCGGGCCTCCGCCATTTTTTAGATGTCGCAAGCAGCAACGACAGATGTCAGATACCAGATGACAAACGGTCATTGCGCCGTACCGCTTTCGCCGAACGCCGCCGCTGGCCCGCCGGCGTCAAGAGGTGATCTGCAAACCTGACCGTCTTTCTTCAGAACACCCCTAAATGCTGGCGCAAATCGACATGTTGCTGGCGCAGCGCCGCCGCCGAGGCCGCCACCGCGACCTGGCCGCTATTGAGGATCACGATGTCGTCGGCGATCTCGAAAACCAGCTTGGGATTTTGCTCCACGAGCACGATCGACAGACCGCTCTCCTTGAGTTTGCGAATGGTCGCCATCACTTCGACGACGATCTGCGGGGCGAGCCCCTCGGATGGCTCGTCCATCAACAGCACGCGCGGATTGGCCATGAGCGCGCGGCCGATCGCAAGCATCTGCTGCTCACCGCCGGAAAGATGCGCGGCCGTGTGGTGGCGGCGTTCGCCGAGTCGCGGAAACATGCCGAACACGGTGTCAAGCGTCCAATCGGCTCCTCGGTTCGACGGGTCGTGAAGACTTGATAGCTTGCCGCGTCGCGCCGCCACGATGAGGTTTTCACGCACCGTGAGGCTCTTGAAGATGCGGCGGCCTTGCGGCACGAGGGCGGCGCCGCGCGCCGCGATATCCTCCGGGGCGAGGTGTGTCACCGGAATGCCGAACAGTTCGACTGCCCCGGAGCGCGGCGGCAACAGTCCGACCGTCACGTTCATGCAGGTCGTTTTGCCGGCGCCGTTGCGGCCCAGCAAGCCGAGAAGACGGCCCTCGCCGAGCGCGAACGACACGTTCTGAAGCACGTGGCTGTCGCCGTAGAAGGCGTCCACGGCGCAAAGCCGCAGCGCATCATTCGCCAAGATAGACCTCTCTGGTGCGCGCATCGGCGACCACCTCGGCGCGCGTGCCCTCGACGATCACCTCGCCGAAATGCAAGAGCGTGATGCGCTCGGCGAGCTCGAGCGCCACGTCCATGTTGTGCTCGATCATGACGATCGTCACATCGCCCGGGATCGCGGCCAGCAATCGCCGGACATCGCGGCGCTCGTCGATCGAAAGGCCGGCAAACGGCTCGTCCAGCAGCAGGACCTTCGGGTCCTGCGCCATCGCCATGGCAATTTCGACCCGCCGGCGCTCGCCGTAGGAGGTCTCCGCCAGCGGCCGATCCGCGACGTGATCGAGCCCGACAAGGGCGAGGGCCTCACCGGCGCGGGCGGCAAGATGATGCTGGCGCTCGAGGTCGAGCAGCGGATTCCACCGCAATCCCGATAGGCCGAGCAACGCCAGCACCACATTGCGCAGGATCGTGTCGCGAGGGAACAGGGTGATGATCTGATAGGTGCGGGCGAGGCCGAGATGGGCGCGGCGCCGGCAGGGAGCGCGCGTGATGTCCCGGCCGAACAGGGCGATCGAGCCCGCATCCGGGGCGAGTTCTCCGGTGATCAGATTAAACAGCGTGGTCTTGCCGGCGCCGTTGGGACCGATGATGAGCCGCCGCTCACCCGCCTCGACCGCAAGGTTGACGCTTTTGGTGACGCAAAGGCCGCCGAATGATTTGGTCAAACCAGTAACGGTGAGCGCTGTCATGGCGATGCTCGCTGCGCGGGCTTGCGCGAGCCTTTTCCCTCCCCCGCAGGCCGGGGAGGGGCAGCCAGGGTGCCAGTCCGTCCGCGCGCAGCCTGGGCCCCCTGCCCGACCCTCCGGTGTGGATTCCTCGGGCGACGCGCCAGCCAGTGGCGCAGCGCAAAGCCCCAAATCCGCACCGAGCCGGGCACCAGTCCCTCCGGCATGAAGCTGATGATGGCGACGAAAATGACGCCAAGCACCAGGTTCCAGCGTACCACATAG
>JASHRR010001175.1 GCA_030037185.1 Xanthobacteraceae bacterium
CGGATCGGGGCAAGTTCCAGGGCGAGCGTATACACCATCGCCGACACCGCGCCGTTGGTCGACGTCACGGTGGTCGACCCCGGATAGGGGCGGTCCTTGGCAACACCGCCGTACAGCACGATCGACGCGTTCTCCGTCATCTTCGGTAGCAGCGCCTTGATACACGCGGTGTAGCCTACGAGCTTGACCGTGACGAGTCCGATCGCCTTGTCGATATCGTACTCGCGCATTGTGTTCATGTCACGGTGGACGGCGGCCAGCACCACGTACTGCACCGACCCGACACCGGCCAGCGACTTCGCGATGTCATACGGCCTGGTGAGATCGACCGCGATGCCGGTGACGTTCGGCCCGATCTTCCTGGCCGCCGCCGCCGCCAGCTCCGGATCGCGACCCGCGATGGTCACCTTGTCGCCCCGCGTCGCCATGATCTCGGCCAGCATCAGGCCGATTCCCTTCGTCCCGCCGATGATAATCGCGTTCGACATTCCTGCTATCCTTCCTATCCTGTGTATCGATGGTAAGATTCTGAAACAGAACCACCGGCGTGATCCGCGAAAAGCCGGCGATCCATTACCGACACGTTTAGTGCGAGCTGATTAGGACTGCCCCGTCGCGACCTACACGCTCGATGTGCTCGATCGCGTCGACGAACCGGGCCATGTCGTAGTGCCTCGACTTCGAACTGTTCTGGCGCGGCGCGGCCGATCTCGATCGCCTCCCTCACGTCCTCGGTTCGCTGTTCGGCCGACGTGGTCTGCAGCCACCGTGAGGACGACACACCCTTCAGCGTGATCTCGCGAGAGGCTAGCTGGATCGACCCGAGCGTAATGGGCTCCGGAGCGAGTCCGCCGTAAAGCAGCACGGTTCCGCCGTCGCCGAGCAGGGCCACAAGGTCGCTAACCATGGCTCCCCCCACCGCATCGATGCCGACCTGAAGTGGCCGATCACCCGCGGCCCGGCGGACTTGGGCGACCCAGTCCCGATCGGCCGTCGAAATCACGGTCAAACCGGGAAACCGCGCGGACAGAACGTTCGCGCCCACGTGGGTCCGAACCGCGCCGACGACCTTCAAGCCGCGCCGGCGGGCCGCAATCGTTAGGATCCGCGCCACCGAAGACCCGGCGGCGGTCAAGACGATCGGTATCTCGCGGCCGGCGTCCGGCGCCGCCCGCTGCGCCGCGCGAAGCAACAAGAGGGCGATAACCGCGTTCGGGAGCAGTTGGGTGGCGATGGCGTCGGGCAGGTCGTCCGGAATGGGCCACACAAGCTCGGCGCGTGTCTTGAGACGCTCCGCCCAGGCGCCCGGGCTTGGATTGAAGATTACGCGCGCGCCGGGCTTGACGCCCTGTGCGGAGTCCACCCCTTCGCCCACGGCTTCGACGACGCCCACACCGTCGGCTCCCGGAACCAGCCCGTCTGCCGCAAGCTTCAGGTTGAACCGCCCACGGATCATGGCGAGGTTGCCAGGGTGGACGGAGCGCTTGCTCACGCGGACCACGACCTCGCCTGGCCTCGGCGGCGGCGGATCTGGGAGGGTCTTCAGTTCGAGGACCTTCGCTGGGTCGCCGAACCGTGTGAGGACGATACCCTTCATGAATCTACTCCAGTTTAAGATGTCTGGAGCGAAGCTAGACTCTTTATTACGTCTCTATTAGCGGGTATTATCTTATTTCTGTTTCAAGCAATCCTTGAAGGTCATTGGCCCGATGGAAACACTGGCGAACCTCGAATCCTTCGTGCGGTCGGCAGAAGGTGGCAGCTTTTCAGAAGCGGGACGTAGGCTGGGACTGACTGCTGCTGCGGTCAGTCGAAACGTGGCGATGCTGGAACGCAACCTTGGGGTGAGGCTGTTTCAACGGTCAACACGCAAACTCACGCTTACGGAAGCGGGCGAGCAGTTCCTGCATTCGATCGACGGCAACCTCGACGCGCTCCAGGCGGCCATTGCGGAGGCAGCAGCCCAGAACAGCGAGCCGGCGGGTGTCTTGAAAGTCAGCATGAGTCCATCGATTGGTTTCCCGTATATCCTACCCTTGCTGCCGCCCTTCCTAGCAAAATACCCGCGAATCACGCCAGAGTGGCATTTCGATAACCGGCCTGTGGATCTGATCGCCGAGAACTACGATGCCGCCATCGGCGGTGGCTTCGATCTCGCCCCCGGGTTAGTATCCCGCACGCTGGCCCCGGTGCATGTCGTCGCCGTAGCCTCACCGGCCTACATGTCCGCCCGGACGCCACCGGCAGATCCTTCGGAACTCGCTGCCTTCGACGGCATCGTCATGCGCACGCTGCACACGGGACGAATTCGCCACTGGATGCTCCGGAACGCCAATGGCATCGAGGTGGCGGGAACGCTCACCAAATCCATGGTCGTGAATGATCCCGCTGCTATGCGCGAGGCCGCACGTCTTGGCTTGGGTGTGGCATTGACCGCTCTGTTCGACGTACTGCCCGAATTGGAGCGTGGCGACCTCATTTGGCTGCTTCCGAACTGGTACGCGGACGCCGGCGCCATCTCGCTCTATTACGCATCACGGACGCTCATTTCAGCCAAGACGCGTGTATTTGTCGATTTCGTCGTCAACGCCTTCAAGAGCCGGAGGTTGGACATCGCATTCTCAGCCAATCACGGATGACGGCTCGAATCTCGCAACCGGCAGGCGGGCGCCGCCGCGTTTCGATTTTTTCGAGCATTCTTGTCGAAGAGCGCGAACAGCCAGCCGACGCCCTTGCCCTCGTCGAGGTGGAGGCGGAGCGCCTGGACGAAGATCATGTAGACGAGCTGCCGTACGATCAGGAAGCTTCCCGGCTTGGAATCGGCCAGCTCCTGCCGCGTCCGATCGAAGGCCCAGCAGGCCTCGCGATCGGTCTCGCTCTGCAGATGGACGATTGGCGGCAGCATGTCGAGCAGCATTTCCGCCTGCGGCCCGACGAACTGGAAATGGCCGCCAAGCACCGTGACCCCGCCGCTGTCATTCAGCTTGATCCATCGCGGGAGCCGAGAAAAACGCGCTGCCAATCATCGGTTGGCAGAGCCGGATCGCCTGCAACCCGGAACGGCAAGCCGTGTGGTAACAGGTCGCCTTGCTTAAGAGGTCTGGCTCGCCAGCACTCTCAACCGCGAGCCAGCACGCGCCCGAGGTCACGGCGTAGCATTTGACCCCGTCATACGGGCCGAAGCGATCGACCAATCGCCGCCTGCCTCAAAACCACCAACGAAATAACTTCTCGGCTCCAGAAAGGAGATGATATCGGACAGCGGATCCATCTTTGGACGATCTCCAAGAAAC
>JASHRR010000135.1 GCA_030037185.1 Xanthobacteraceae bacterium
GCCTGTCATGACGCTGTTCTTGTTCGCGATTTCTGTCACCAGCACGAGAACGGCGAACAGCACGAGGCTTTCGAGCATATTGCGGTGGGCGCGCTGGGCCCGGCCGGCCCAGCCGGTCGCCGCCGGCAGCCTCTCCCGATTGCTGGCAAGATCAGGAAGCCCGAATTGCATTGTGGCCCCGCACATTGCGAGGAGCATCTGAATGAAGGCCAGTGCAACTGACCAAACGAGCAAAGTCAGTTCCAGCGACATCGCGCCTCCTACTATTCTACCATGTAAGCCATCGCCGCAGCCGCCATATTGGGCATGGGCATTTGTACGGCATCCAAAGCCCGCGCGATTGCGACCGCCATTTTCCTCACTTATGTGCCGCAAGCTCGTCCCTCCCCGTCCGGGAGGGACGAGCAACCGCGGGCCGGGGGACAAGGAGCAGGCTGATGACATTCAAAGTCTATAGCGGTCCGATCGGCGCCGACACCTTTTCGCCAGCCCGCCGGGATCGCATGCTATTCAAGGAATTTGCAAACCTCGACGAAGCCTTGTCGTGGGCAAGCCACATCAAGGATACCGGCAGGGTGGCGCTCCTGATCGAAGACGAGAGCGGCAAAACCTTCAACAAGCGCGAAATCGCGGCGGCGCTCGCAGATCGGGACGCTCGTGACGTGCGGGGCGTCGCGGCGCACCGCAGATAGGTCTCGCACTGCGGGAAAAATGAAAGAAAAGCGGCAGTGCCACACTCCCCGGTGGCTGCAGCCAGAACGAAGGGGCTGGCGTTCGCATTTGGCCTTGAGGCGCGCTTTTCATGACCCTGCGCCGCGAGCGATGACGTTGCCCGTTTAGGCCAAACGGATCGGATCGGGGCATCGAGCGAAACCGTAATGGATGTCGACCAGCGGGTGAGGGCTCGCCCTCACCGAGGCCGGTAGAGAACTCGGCAGCCGACCGTCACCCCAAGCAGACAGTTTTGCAAGCCTGGCTCAAGCAGGTTTGCCCTATAAGCTCTTATAGAGCCGCTCGTCGTAGAGCGCTCCACTCATCGGCCCGAGCTGTTCGCGGAACTCCCTGGTAGAGGCGGCCGCGATATGGGCCTCCTGCGCAGCGCGGTTCTTCCACATCTCCGTAACCGTAAAGTGGTTCGTCCGGTTGGTCTGCTGCCAGGCCTCGATTCGTTCGGCATTCGGTTCTTTGCGAGCGTCCTCGACGAGCTTGTTGAGCAGGCCGATGCAATCGTCCTTGCGGGGCGGGGCAACGTCAACATGCGTGACGACGTAGATCGTGCCCTCGCTGGCCGGCGCTGGCGCGGGGGCAACCGCGACGCCGACGCTCGGACGCTCGTCGTAGAAGCCGGCCTGCAATGGCTTGAGTTTATCCTTGAACTGCTTGAGGGCGCTTGCGCCTGCGTGGACCTCGGCCGCCTTCGGGTCGGTCCACGCTTCCAGGATGACGAACTGGTTTTCGCGGTCGATGCGTTGGAGAATGTCGTAGCGCTGATTGCCGGCTTCCTTGCGGCTCGCGGCAGCGACCTCTTTGAGGAGGCCCGCGGCTTCATGCCCGGCGGACGGCACGACCTCGATGTAGGTGACGACATAGGAGGTTCGTTCGGCCGGGGCCTGCGCCATGGCGGCCGGGGCGACCGCCACAGCGGCGGCCGCAATCAGCATCCCACAAAAAACCCTCATCGTTCTTCTCCCTGGACTTCGAGCCTTTATAGGGTTGTCTCCTTCACGGCGAACCTATCGGGGCGGATGTCCGGCAAACGCGCCTAGCTCGATGTTGCCCATTTCACCAGGCGATCGAATTGTCCTCTGACGTAATCCACCGTCGTTTGCCGCAGATCGTTCGCAGTCGTCCAGTTGACAAGCGGAGTAGATGCGCCCGGCTCTATATTGTCGTGGATCGCGGCGCCTCCGATTGTCAGCACCACACCGACGATAAGTCCGAGGATAAATCGCATTGTCCATACTCCCTGCTGGTGGCTGTTCAGGCAGTTTCGCCGCGACGGGCGCGCTCCGCCGCTGGAAGCTGTCACACGCAAAACTTCTGCCCTGCACAATCATAGGCGATTGCGCATGGCGGGAAGATGTCCGGCCCTAGGATCGGGTCCGCAGATGAGGTGGAAATACGAAATTGAAGAAAGATTCAAGGCCCCGGACCTTCTGGTCCGAGGCCTGCTCTGGCCGATCGCGCGCCCACCGGGGCCGATCAGCAGACCCAGCGCACCCGCGGACCCCACGGGGTCGAGACCCAACGCCGGCAACCATCATAGGCACCGTAGGAAAAGCGCGGGCCGCCCCGCCAACCGCCGTGCCAGCGATGATGCCAGCCGCCATGCCACCAGGCCGCGGCGGACGTCGGAGCAAGCGCTGCTGTGCCGACCGCGATGGCCGCGATGGCGACAACAGAAAGCTTACGGAACATGTCTGTCTCCTCTCGTTCGATGAGATGCATTCGCATCGCCGTTGATTGATTGTTGTGGGCTGATCGCAGGGCTCAGCTTGTGGCCACCCTACCGGGTCCGGCCTGAACCGCGGGTGAGCCGGAGATTTCCCCCATGTTCAGCGACATGAATGGGGCGCATTGGCCGCATTCATAGGCCCTTCATAAAGGCGGCATCGTCTTGCTGGGCGGGGACGCTAGCCGCTATAAGCGCCGCCTTGGCGGCTTGCAGTGAAGGACCAGCATGGCGATGGAACGGACGTTTTCAATCATCAAGCCCGACGCGACCGCGCGCAATCTGACGGGCGCCATCAACGCCATGATCGAGCAGTCCGGCCTGCGCATCGTTGCCCAGAAGCGGATACGAATCACCCGCGAGCAGGCTGAGACCTTCTACGCGGTCCATCGCTCCCGGCCGTTCTTCGGCGAACTCGTCGCGTTCATGACCTCCGGTCCGGTGGTGGTGCAAGTCCTCGAAGGCGAAGGCGCCGTCGCAAGGTACCGCGATCTCATGGGGGCGACCGATCCCGCAAAGGCCGCGCCGGGCACCATCCGCAAGATCCACGCTGCCTCGATCGGCGAGAATTCGGTACACGGTTCGGATGGCGCAGAGACCGCGGCCCAGGAAATCGGCCAGTTCTTTGCCGGCAATGAGATCGTCGGCTGACGCCCCAGCAGCACGCGTCATTGCGTCGCGGGGGCTGCTCGCAGCAATCCGAAGGACCGCGACATTCGTAAAGCGCGGGACTGCCGTGAAAACGCGGGGGAGGGCGGCTTGGTACCCGGTCGTGGCGACCCGCCTGCTCGGCTGGCGCGCCGTGGCGCGGCCGGGGGCCGCCGCCCGCGAACCGGGCGACCAACCCTCGGCGCTCACGCCTCGCAAATGATTTGCGACGCGAAATCCGCTCTAGCCATGCTCCTCCACGCCCTTGTAAGCTGATTGCGCAGTGACAGGAGCGTCATTGTCGCCATTGCGGCGCGTACGGACGGCGAATTCTGGGGGAACGGTCTCGTGGAGGTGGTGGTCAACGAAATAATGCGGCCAACGTTCTGGTTGGCCGCCCTGCAGATCATGGGGATCAATATCCTGCTGTCCGGGGACAATGCCGTGGTGATCGCGCTTGCGGTGCGGGCGCTGCCGCCGCGAGAGCGACTTTGGGGCATGGTGCTTGGCGCTGGCTGCGCCGCAGTACTGCTCATCCTGTTCACCGGCATTGTCGCGACATTGCTCAAGCTGCCATACCTCAAGCTGATCGGCGGGCTTGCTCTGTTCTGGGTCGCCGTCAAGCTGGTGGCGCCACAGCCGCACGATGCGGAAGACACGCCGGAGGCGGTCGAAGATTTATGGCGCGCCGTGCGCGTCGTCGTCGTCGCCAATATCGTGATGAGCCTCGACAATGTGATCGCGGTCGCGGCAGCCGCGAAGGGGAATTACCTGCTGCTGGGGCTCGGGCTAGCCATCAGCATACCGATCGTCATTGCGGGCAGCGCGCTGTTTCTGGCACTTCTGGAAAGATTTCCGTGGGTCGTATGGGCCGGCGGCGCACTGCTTGGCTGGATTGCCGGGGGACTGCTGCCCGACGACGCCATCGTCTCCCAGTACATCGCGAGGGCTTACGGCGTACCAATCGTACCGAGTCTGTGGCCGGACGCCGAGGCGATTTCAGCGGGGCTGGCGGCCGCCACAAAGCTGACGCTGGAAACCGACTATTCGTGGCTCGGAAGC
>JASHRR010001176.1 GCA_030037185.1 Xanthobacteraceae bacterium
GATGCCTGCGCGTCCCTTGTTCCTCAGGCTGTGCCGATCTGCCGTCCCTCGCGAATGTCGCGTTCCGACGACAATGTTCGACCCATCCAGCGGTTCGCATGCCCGAGCGTTGATGCCAGCTGGAGCGACATCGCCGCAGGGTCCCCGTGTCGTCGAGAACCAACGACAGCTGCTGCCATGACCTGCAGGAATTCGTCACGCGGCTAAGGAAACAAGTCGATGAGCTCAAGGCTCAGCGCAGGGCCACGCCACGGCACATCGCGTATAAAGATCTCCCCCGGACGCCTCATCGCCTCCATCAAATGATCGCCTATCGAGCCGAGACGGCCATGGCGCAGATCGTACGCCAGATGATGAGCCGCCATGATGAGGCACGCAGTCTGCTGCGCGCCGTCTACAGCAGCGAGGTCGATGTCATTCCGATCAACAAGCCAAGCCCGTGACCGTTCGCCCTCCACCCCTCGCCAACGTCCGACGAGGGGCTCAAACATCTATGCGCCGGGATCAACGCCACCGAGACACAATTCCCGGTACTGCATTTACCCACGAATTGGTCTCGTTGGTTTCGGCGCAAAGCTTGAAACATCATGACATCAGGAGATCTGAATTCCATCGCTCGACGACGTCGAGGCGTCCGCTGCGGCGTCACTCGGTCCTGAGGTCGGCACCGGCAGAAGACGATGAAAATTTGCTCTCCTGTTTGCTTTCTTGCGAAAGAAATTTCGTTCTTGCCCTCGTGAATGAACTTTTTGGCGAGCGATTTTCGCGGGCCACACTGCCGTTGGCCCACATGCAGGTCGGTCGGGTGTTGAACAACTGACTGCGATACCGCGCCCACAAGTCTCCCATTGCTCGGCCGCTGTTGGTCGACGCTCGCAAAAATTTAAGCGCCAAGATTCGATTTTTGCTCGTTTTTCGTGCAAGCTGCACCTGCAAAAAAATCGCTATTTCGTCAGGCACAATCGTGCGAGCTGACAATTTGTAATTTGAACAGGGCCATGACGTCGGCTGTCGGCAGTATGATGGTATTCGCGACGAGCCCGATATCTCCGGGCGGATCAGACGCGGCTGTGCTAAAGCGCACGCGAGTTGGCGGCGCCTTTCTGGCCTTCGTGCTCTCAGCGCTTCTTATTTTTCTATTGGGCGCCGCGGAAGCGCCAGCTCTGAACGCCAAACTGTCGAACGGCGTCGTGCTGCAAACCGTGCATCCGGCCGGTGCCGCCGAAGTTGCGATCCGGCTGCTGGTACCCGTAGGCGGCCGCGATGACCCTCGCGGGCGCGAAGGTCTCGCGCATTATGTCGAGCATCTTTTGACCGCCGACCCTGGTCCGCTGTCGCCGGCGTCCTCCGATGGCGCCCTGCGGCTTTCGGCTCACGGATACGCGAATGCTTACACCTGGCCGACGGCCACCGTGTATGTGATGAACATCGGACAGGACTCCCTGGAATCCGCCTTGTCCTTGCTCGCCGAGCGATTATCGAGACTAGCAGCGAGCGACACCGTTGCCGAGCGCGAGCGGCGGATCGTTCAGCAGGAGTATTACCTCCGGTACGGCGACAATCCGGGTCTGCGCTTGCTGGCCCAACTGCGCACGAAAATCGGGCGCACCAACCCGATGCTGGGGTGGAATATGGGCACGCCCGATTCGATCAGGAGCTTCGATCTTTCAATCGCGCAGGTTTTTTTCGACCGGTGGTATCGGCCCGAAACCATGACGCTGGTATTATCGGGACCCCTCGACATTGAAAATGCGCAGGAGGTCGCAGAGCGAACAATCGGGGTTATTCCACCGCGTCCCGCGGTGTTGAGGGATGCCGGTCCCGTGCCGCCCGTCCCCGCACCAGTGGTGCTTGAACGCGACGACCCGGACGCTGCTGTTCCGATGGTACTGCGGAATCTTTTCGTCCGGGCCGCAGCAGGTCCCGCGTCAAAGGTGATCGGGGAGCACGCGGCAATGCTCGCGCTGCAGTACTTGCTGGCCGGGTCCAATGAAAGCTTCGAGGGTGTTCTGGCCAGACTTCGTGATAGCCGCAGCGACCTTCATTCCATCGACGCCGAGATAACCCGGCTCGACCGTCGCTGGCTGGTGCTGGGCATGTCGGTGGAGGCCGATCCGGCAGCGAGCCGGAACGCCATCGCGAGCCTGGTGACGAAGCGACTTGCCAGTCTCACCGAGCGCGATGTGCCCGACCGACTCATCAGTGAGATCCGGGACCTTGCGGATCGGACGTGGATCGCCGCCGAAGATGCCCCCAATGCCGACGAGGTGGTCGATTGGTTGAGGCTGGGTTTCTCGCTTAACGAGAGAAGCCAGCTGCGTGCGGCATTGATAAGCCTGAAAAAGAAGGATGTGGTCGCGTTCGCACACAAAGTCGCAAAACCCGACACGTCGGCGACTGGCTTTCTGCGACCGAGCAAGTAGGGAGGAGCAAATGTCGTCTTTCAAGCTCGCTGTTGCGGCCTTGCTTGTCTTGACCGCCTCGACGCCGGCATCGAGTCAAGCCATTGAGGGAAAAACCCCGAAGGGCATTGCCTATCGGTATCAGCGCGTGGCCGCCGGCGAGAATGTCGCGGTCTATTTCGGCTGGCGCTACGGCAGCGCCAATGAAGTCATGGAGCGGGCTCTTCTCAGCTATGTGGTTCCGGCCATGACTTTTGGCGCGGGCGGCGAGAGCAAGGACGCGATCGATCGAAAGTTGCGCGAATTGCAGGTGACCTGGGGCACCTATTCGCCACTCGAACGGACCATCGGAGGCTTCGCCACTTTCGAGCGGCCGAAGCTCGACCAAGTAGCACCGCTGCTGGCGCAGATCGTGCAAAAGCCGAATTACACGGCCAAGGACCTCGACGACCGCTACAAGAAGGTGCTCATCCCGGCGCGGGAGAAATTCAATCGCGAGCCGCTCAATCAGCTCCAGTTCGTCCAATTCGCGCTGAACCTGCCCGATTTTGCCGATCGCAGCCGCTGGGCGCCGTTGAGCGAGGCGGGCATCAAGTCGCCCTCTCGCGAAAAACTCATTGAATGGCACAACGCTGCGCTCGGCCGCAACAATCTCATCGTGTCGGTTGCCGGAAACCTGTCAGAAGGCGATGCTGGTTCGTTTGTCGATCGCGTATTCGGCGCGCTGCCCTCTGTACCCGAGCCGCCGCCGTTGCCAGAGCCCACCTACAAGGCGCTCAACAAGGTCATCAAGATCGAGCGCAACGTACCGCAAGTTTACGTCCGTCTCTACGGCGTCCTCGAGCGCGATGACGACCCCATTAAGACTGCCGCCTTGGTGATTGCGCTCGGGGCATTCGGCAACGGCAACGAAAGCAATCTCTACAAGGCACTACGCGAGGAACTCGGTGCCGCCTACAGCACCAGTGCGGGATCGTTTGCCATCTCTCCACATCTCAACCTGATGTTGGCGACGGTTCAGCTCGATCCCGAGAAGGCCGCGGTGGGAATCGAACGCCTGCGCGAAGAATACCGCATGCTGCTGGAAAAGGGCATCGACGAGGCTACGGTCAAGCACGAGACCGATCGGCTGCTTGCGCCGACCAATCAGCAGAGTGGACTTGTGGCGCGCATCGCGACGAACAACCTCGCCATTGCTTTGCGCGGCCTGCCAGTCAACGCCCCCGCCGAAATACGCAAGGCGTACATGAACATTCTGACGGAGCAGATCAACGAGTTGATCATGGAGCACATGCCGAAAGCCACCACCCTCGTGGTCATGGCGCCCGCCAGTATCATGATCAAGGCCGACTGCACGATAAAGTCGTATTCCGACACGGCCAAATGCGGGTTCTAGCAGATTGGCTCCGCCAAGCCTGGGCAGGACGGGTTTTTCTTAGCCGGTTTCGGGCGCGACCAGCATCCCGGCTCAGCGGCCGGAACTGTCAGTTATCGTTTCGCTCGCGACACGGTAGCTTCGGCGGCGTTGCCGGTGGCCCGACACGCCACAAGGAAGGCCTAGGCAATGATGACGGCTTTCCAGCTGTCAGTCTCGGCATCGGGCGGCTGGTGCTTGGTGGCCATCGCTCATCACGTATCGAAGATTTCCCGCGCCTGGTTTGGCGGCTTGCGAAGCCAATCGGCAGGTTCGCAACCGCGGCTGGCGGCACCAGGCGCAAAACGAGCGTGCAGACATCGGTCTCTTCAGGTTGCGTGGCTCGGCTCGAACACGCGGCCTCGCTTGGTGTTTGAGCGCAGAACTACTTGATCCCCAACCGAAATCGCATCGAGGACAGGCCGACCAGCATCGCCGGGAGAGATTTGAACGCGCTTTAACGTTTCTGGCGAGGGATGGGTTGGTCGCGCATTGCGGCCTGCCAGGTCATGACGGCCATGAAAACAGCAGCCTGCCGAAGATCCTCATTGCTTACGGCATCAGCTAGGTCAGCATTGGTGTGCCGCGTGCGAGTATCGTAATTTCGAAAGTCCTTGATCACGGTGAACGCCGGAATGCCCGCTTGGTCGAACGGCACGTGATCCGTGGCGCCGATGCCTTCGATGACATTTCGCCGTACTCCGATATCCCGCAATGGAGCGAGCCACCCATCAAAGATTCGTTTCGCCGGCTCGTTATTCTCCATATAGAAGCCATACGATGGGCCCGTTCCCGGATCATCATTCAGATAAACGGAGATTTTGCTGCGGGAGAGATCATCACGAAGGTGCTGGTCGACGTAAGCGCGGGCGCCCAGCAGGCCTTGTTCCTCGCCTCCCCAGAGGGCAACGCGGATGGTACGTCGAGGACGCGCATGAACGGCCGTCAGAATTCTCATGGCTTCCATCACTGCCGTTACGCCGTCAGCGTTATCGGTGGCGCCAGTCGCCGTATGCCATGAATCCAGATGAGCGCCGATGAGGACAACCTCGTCCCCTAACACCGCATCGGTGCCGGGTATCTCAGCGAGGACATTGTAGCTGTTGAGATCATTCTCGTAGGACCGGGTCCCGACCTCGATGCGCAGCTGTGGTGAAGCGCCGGTTTCGACCATCCGGACCAGCATATTGTATTGCTCCGCCGCTAACACCACCCTTGGAACGCCGTCGCGCGCCGTGTTGCGGAAGCCTTGAACGCGCACCGTACCATGTTCCATGGCTCCGGGACTGAGCGCGACCCCCGCCCCAAGGGCGCGGAGCCGCGTCAGCATGTCGAATGTCGAAGTTGAACTGGAAGGCCCCGGAAGTGGGGGGCTCCCAGTTTGCACCGGGCCGGTTCCCTCGGATGGCTGCTGCCGGTCGTGGCGGAGAAACTCGGTCTGTGGACGATGCATAAGCACAATGGAGCCTCGCAGGCGAGGGCCGAGGCGATCGATGTCGGCAGCAGTGCTGTCGCCGATGTAGACGGGCACGCCGATCAGGACTCCGGATGTCGCTGGCGACCATGCCTCGGCATATCCGATCAGCGCCATGAAGCGCGGCGCAGTCATCTCCAGCGTAAGCTTCTCGAGGGACCATCCGCGGCCGAATTGAAAGGGCTCAAGCCGCGGGTTGTGGAGCCCCCAGGCGGTCAGGCGGTCCACCGCCCAACGCGCGGCCTGCATGTGCGCTGGCGATCCGGTCAGCCGAGGCCCGATCGTGTCTGTCAGGGTATGAAAGAGGACTGCTGCTTCGGTAGCGCGCACTCCTTCAGCCTTGATCGCCCCGATCATCGATTGGCTATCCTGCTGAGCGGCGAGCAGAAAGCTCGGGGCGGTCACCAGCAGCGCAATCCCAACGCGTTTCAATATCATCTCTGCCACCCTCACATGGTCCTCGATTTTATGCCGTGGCGAGCTGCAAGTGGGACGTTCAGCGTATGGGCGGGGCGACCCTGCTCCGAGCAAGCCGGCGGGGCGACCCGTTGCGCGCCGCAATGCGCTTAAGCCGCCATTACCGACAGCCTATCGCAGCCTGGGGTGGATGGGAACGAAGCGGACGCTGGCCTTCGCCCAAGATTCTTGTGACGAGCCGCCTCAATTGGCGGGGATCGGCGGGGACGGACTGCCCTCAATTCGGCGCTGATGAGCCCAAGCGGCCCCTTTGCTCAAAGGCTGGGCCGCGAGCATCAGAATCCCGTATCTCGCCCGCGACTATTGCTGGCCCACAGGACTGTGTAGTCTTTCAATAAGCTGCCACACGGACGGGTCATGATGAGCGGCAGCGCTCATGCTGCCGGCAGGCGTCCTGTCGAGCTGGAATACTACCGGAGGAAACTGCAGTGCTAAAGTCAACGATAGGACTGGTTGTCGTGCTCCTGTGCTGCGCGTCTGCGTACCCCCAGCAGACGCAGCGCGGTCAGATCAGCGGCATACGCGAGATCATACCCGGCCATTACATGTTCAGCTCCGGTGATTTGAACAGCGGGATTATCGCGACCAGCGAGGGAGTGGTTGTATTCGATGCCCTGGATTCCGAGGCCGTAGCGCGGGCCGAACGAGAAGCGATTGCCAATACGACCCGACAGCCAGTTCGTTTCTTGGTCTCTTCGCCCTACCATAACCCTTATTCAAAGGGGAACACCGCCTATGCGGACGTATGGAAGATTGGACATGAGCTCTATCGAACCGATCTCATTCGACAAATGGAGAGGGACAAAGCATCACCAGAGGAGCAGAAAGCCAGGCTTCCTAATCAGACTTTCCGGGATCGGATCACGCTCTACCTCGGTGGTAAGGAAATCCAGGTTCTCTATCTGGGCCGTGCTCATACACGGGGCGATAGCATCATCTATGTCCCTCAGGACCGGATAGTTTATCTAAGCGAGATCTTTTCCGCCGGGCAATTTCTATTCATGAACGATGGCTACGGTCTTGACTGGCTGAAGACCGTAGAGGCGGCCGCAGGCCTCGATGCAGATATCTTCGTGCCGGGACATAGTCCACTTCCTGCCGACCCCAAGGAAAGCCGTGAAGAGTTTCTACGTTATCGACAAATGCTGGTGGATGTCCGTGACTCCGTTCAGCAAGCGATTACACGCGGCGTAACGGAGGATCAGGCTGTTGCCACGATCCAATGGCCGCAGTACGAAAAGCTGCGAGGCTATGAATCGCAAAGGCCAACGGTCATTCGGCGACTCTATCGGCAACTGACCGGCGTTCTCCCGTAATCGGCGTTCGACACTTGGTTGGCCTTCGGCCGCTTGATCGCTCTGGCGCGCAGCTTGATCTTATCCCGCGCTAGCCCACCGCGTCTGTGGTGAGACAGAATACGCGTTCAGTTAGCACATCGACCGGTGACCCGGCACCGCGGGCTGGCGTAATCGACCACGCGCCCGGCAAGAACCGTGTCTCGCAGCCCGCAATAGTCCGCTTATGTGACCCCTTGATCTTTGAAGACGGGATGCCCCCGCGCGCAGCGCGCTCTCGCCTAAACGGGTTCGTTCCTTGGCCAAAGACTGAACGCCGTCGGATCGCAACATTTTGTCCGGTTATCACAGTGCCGCAGACGCGATTTCCTCGCTGTCAGCCTTTCGGCCTTTGACCGCAGGTTCAAATAAGACGTAGGCCATGGAATTTTTCCGTTGAGCGCGCGCCTCGGGACTGAGGAAAAGTCCGCGAAGGGCGAACATGACACGAGCCCATGTGGGAGCAGGTCGTCCAAGCTTTTGGGCAGCGTCGACGATGTATCGCACGTCTTTAGCTCGCCAACCATGGCTTAGGAAAAAGCCGAAATAGTCCTTGGGATCGAACTTGAATGGAGCGTTCTCAAGCATTTTCTTTGTCTCGGCTTGGCGGTATTTTCTGATGACGGGCGAAAAATAGTCCGCTACCCAATATCGGAAACAAGGGTACTTGTTGAGGTCACACGCCAAAGCTCCAACTTCCTCCTCACTCAGATAGGGAATTACGCCTTCTGTCAGAACCAGCGCGTTTCTACCCTTCTCACTCGCCGATGCCAGGAGCGCTCGACGTGACGTGACGTCCGCCAAATCGCAGGAGACGCGTTTAAGTTTACAAACCGGTTTCTCTCCCGAAAGACAGGAGTCCTTCGATTCGATAATCTTGGTGCAGTCCACCTCCACCCACCAAAGATTCGAAGGAAGCCGCAAACGGTACGGGCGCGTGTCGAGGCCTGCGCCGAGGTTGAGCACAAGATCGACGCCATCAGCCACTACGTCGCGAATAAGATCGTCAATGAGACGAGTACGGATCGCCATCATCCAGCGGCTGATCGATGTGCGGCCCTTTGGGAGGGCTTTAACGATCTCTCTACCCCGATCCCCCGCCAGTTTCAGAGCTAGCGGATCACGATAAAGCGGATTTGGGTGAGCGTTTTCCGCAGCGCGCCACATGGCGACCATGAGCGCAGTTTCGGAAACATCTTGTATCGGTTGCGGTCGGCGTT
Organism: Xanthobacteraceae bacterium; assembly: GCA_030037185.1. Next base: position 8,322 of record JASHRR010001176.1, read on the forward strand.
CCATTTCGCTCTGCGCCTCTGGGAGTCGATTCTATAGTTCACGCGGTAACGCGTCGCGATCAGCTATCAGCGCTCTGTCTCGCCACTGCCGCACAGCAGGCCCCATCAGCTACCTAATGTTGCGACGTGGCAAACGCAACGTGGCTGGCGGCTAAATCCTAACCGCGCGACCAGCCGCCGCTACCAGCGCTGATGAACGCGAATCTTCTCCGGCGGGCGAATTTATCTCTTATTGGCCCACTCCTTCGGTAATCGGCATCCGACCGGCGACGGAAGCTGGCGAGGGGTCGGCCGCCGTCCCTGCCGATGGAGCACCGCGGGCGAATTTGACAACTCGATCCCGGGATATCCGCTCCCAAGGCATGTACTTTATCGGTTAAAATCGGATTCATATTTCGCCAAGTGCTAGCTTGGCCCGAGCTGCCGGTCTGCCGGTGCGGCACCTGGGTACAGCGCCTCGTCTTGTATCGGCTGTGTCAGGGCGTGCCGGCAATCAAGGCTTGTTGGGGTCGGCCACGCCTTTGGCCTAGCTATTGGGTCGCCGTTCTGTTGTCCCGCAGCTGCGTAAACTCGGCCGGACCGAAGCCGCACTGTCGCGATCGAGTTTCGCTGGACAGAGGGGCACGATGAGCGCCACGCTCGCGGCCGAAGTCACCCAGCTAAAGGTCGCCCGCGCTGCCGAAACGCCGATGACGACTTTCCGGCTCACGGCATCGACATGGGCATCAGGTTGCTGTTGAGATTGGCGATGATCCAGACCGAGCCGGTGATGACGAGAAAGACGATCAGCATACCGAAGGCGAGGGCCAGAATGTTGTTCGTGCTGTCTGGGCCGCTGCCCAGATGCAGAAAGAAGACGAGGTGGACGCCGATCTGCGCGAAGGCGAGCACGACCAAGCCGACCGGGATCCCCGGGGCCCAGAGCAAATTGGTCTGCGATACGACGAACGAGGCGATCGTCGTCAGGACCGCAAGCACCAGGCCGGCCGTGTACGACAGATAGCTGGCGGTAGGCTCATGCTCTTCGACGCCCGGCGTGCGGTCGTCGTACATGTGCTCGTGACCGTCCGTCAATGATGCTCTCCCATCAGATAGACCAACGTGAATACCCCGACCCAGACGATATCCAGCGCGTGCCAGAACAGGCTCCAGCACAACAGGCGCCGGAGCACGGCGGCTCGCAGGCCCTTAGCGATCACCTGGGCCGCCAGATAGACAAGCGCGATCAAACCGCTGGCGACGTGGGCACCGTGCATGCCGACCAGAGTGAAGAATGCGGACAGAAAGCCGCTGCGCGAGGGCCCAGCGCCCCTCTCCACCATGCCAGCAAACTCCGTGGCCTCGATGAATAGAAAGGCCGCGCCGAGCACGAACGTGAACGCTGCGAATATCAGGAACAGCCCCGGCCGCCGCCGTTCGGCGGACAGCGCTCCGAGCCCGCATGTATAGCTCGAGAATAACAGACACATCGTCTCGATGAAGACGTTGTAGAGATTGAACAGCCCGGCTGCGGTCGGTCCGCCGGCGGTATTGCCCGACAAGACTGCATAGGCCGCGAACAGCGTCGCGAACATTACCATGTCGCTGAGGATGAAGATCCAGAACCCGTAAGCGACGACGATACGCTTCGAGGCCGGCCCGCCGCCGCCGCGCCCGCGCGCAAGCTCGGTTGGCACCGCGGTTGGAGCTCTATCGACTGTTGCGATCGTCACGCGGACTGCCTCACCGGGCCCGTTCCATTTCCGCAACTTGGGCGGCCGGGATTTCCTCCTCGCGCTCGATGCTCCAGCCGGCTATCAAGACAACGGTTGCGGCGGCGAGGAAGCCGAGGATCGCCAACCACCAGATCTGCCAGATCAGCGAAAAACCCATGACCACCGCAAAGAAAGCGGTAATGAAACCGGCTGGGCTGTTGTGCGGTATTTCGATCGCTTCGTACGCCGGCTCGACCGGGGCCCGCCCCTGGTGCTTCATGTGCCAGAAAGCGTCGATGGTCTCGACTCTGGGCAGCACCGCAAAATTGTAGGCCGGCGGCGGCGAAGAGGTCGACCATTCCAAGGTTCGACCATTCCACGGGTCGCCGGTCAGGTCGAG
>JASHRR010001177.1 GCA_030037185.1 Xanthobacteraceae bacterium
AGACAACGGCGACACCCAAGCCGCTCGCCACGGGATCGCTTTTAAGGTCGATTAGTAGGATGGAGCAGTCCGACCTTGCGGCTTTTCGCTGGAGGCTGCGCTGTATCAGGTGATAATTCGCGTCGCCGCATATCGGTTCCTGAGCTCAGGCGACAGCATTGCATTCGCTGAAACAGGTACTTCGATCGGTACTGAAACAATTGGCGCAGTGCACAGCCAATGTCTCAGATGGGTATCAACGGCTGTGCCGGTCGCTCGACCGATAGGTCCCCTGGTCATCAGATAGCTGACGAATTTAGCTCCCATAACCGGCAGGGGTGATGGGCCGCAATCGGCGCACCTCTGCCGACTTGCGCATGCAAAATCCCTCGACGGGCGGGCGCTTCAGTGGGTACTTTTGCAACCGTGCTTTGCGTGTTCCAAAGTCCGGCGCTGACGGCGGAACGCGTCCCCTTATCGCCGCCGAAACGGCCCTGATGCGAGCCGAGCGGCGCATATCTTGATGCACGATCAGCCACGCAGTGCGATGTGCCGGTGCTTCTTGGGGCCAACGCGAACCAGATCGGGAGAGGAATCGCCAAGGAAGCATGCGAGCTCGTTAGCTGCAGCTTCAAGTTGTATGAATGGGTTGTCACGGCGGAGTGCGACCCGCGCACCTTCCAGCGACTCGGCCATGAAAAATGGGCTCGTGGCAGTTGGCGCGCCCGTGAAGGTGATCAGGTCGTGGCCAACCCCTGGCCTCGCTTCGGGATTCCCAATCTCGCCAAATAGCGCTGTGATACACGAGCGAGAAGCCTATCTCGTCGAGCCTGCGACAGATAAGATCCGAAGCCGGATGGTCGCGCGAAACTGACTGCGAGGTCGGCATCACGACGCGCGATGTCGAGCGAGCGAACGCCATAGGGGCAGCTCGATTAACCTCCGATTTGGGCTGAAAGTGACCCATTACCGGAAGCCAGCGTTTTTGTTACCTTGTGGCCGCCCGTTTCTTGTCGCTCAGAAATCTGGCTTGTCGGCCGTCGGCATCGGCATGATGTTTTGATTGAAGTGATCGCCGTTGTTCTCGGCGCAAATCTCCTCGGCGAGCGGCGCGTCAGTGTTGCGGCGGTAGTGCTGGCGTGCCGTCCACGGCGTCGTGAAGGCGCCCGGATCCTCGACATACGCGACCACGTCGATGGCCTCGCCGTTGTCGACGAGACGGTACCGCTCGACCACGTGAAGCTGCTCGGTGTGCGGCGTCTGGTAGCTGTCCACGCGAGTGCGCGTGTTCAGACCAACGGTATCGACAACGAGGGTGTCGCCGTTCTCGTAGTGTCCGATGGATTCGCCGAACCACGACGGCTTCACATCCGGCGAATGCTTGTCGGTGAGATAGATATGGCGCACCATATGGTCTTCTTCCCAGATCAGCAGCACCTCATTCGGCAGCTGAAGGAAGCGGACCGGCCGGACCGGATAAAGCAGCCAGCCCGGAACGCCGATCGGCCAGCACCGCTCCTTGGGTGTCCACAGCTGGACTTCAGTGAGCGCTCGCTCATTGAGCTTTCTGAGTTCCTCCCGCACCCACGGCAGCAGGATAGGATTGTTGAGGTCCGCGACTCTGTTCGTGGCTGACTTGCCCGACCGCCTCGACGCGGCATTGTCGATAAACGGGTGCGCGCGGTCGTACGTGATCGGTCCCGGTCCCGAGAGCGGCGGCAGGAACTCATCGCCGATCGGAAATTCGCCCTCCCGCACGCCAGCGATCCATCCGGTCCTGGCGTCCGGCATGAAGTTCGGTATCGCCTCGTTGCCCGCAAGAGCCGGCCAACTGAGCGTCGCCGCGGCGATAATGCCCGCAAGCAGTTTTCGTGATTTGCCGCGTGAGCGACTTGGTGACTTGGTGTTCGTGATGTGGGGCATCGGCGTTTCCTCCGTCGGTGACTGCGCGGCCACGCGTTTCTGCAGGAATTCTATCGCAAAGCGCGTTGCCGGCGCCATGGGATTTGAGCAGACCAGGCGGCGCACGCGCATGCTCGCATAATCCACATTGCTGGGCTGAAGAAAAACGGTTCGGTCCATCCGTGCCCTGCCCCGCCCACTAGAACTGAAAGGAATTGGGCAACCGCGGCTAAAATTATGCCCGTTGCGGTGTCGATCCTCAGCCACCTCACCACTTAGAAATCCGGATGGTCCGCTCTCGGCAAGCCGTTCCACTCACCTTCATAATGTTCGACTGGGTTCTCGGCGCAGACCTGCTCGTGCCATGGCGTGAGCAGGCGCCGATAGGTGACAAGCACGGAGAGCGGCGCCGCAAAGACGTTGGGGTCCTCCATGGTCAATTCAAGCCGTAATCCGGAGTCGGCGACCGATTCTCTACCGCCGCCGCCGCCGACACCCAACCTTATGGTACTTATTCTGCGCGGCCTTGGCGAGAGCATCGTCGATCAGGCGGTAGCGTTCGATCACATGCATTGCAGCGCTCTGCGGCGTGCCGTACATGTCCGCCGCCGTGAAAGCGTTCGTCTTGATGCCCACGGTGTCGATGACCAGCATCTCGCCTTCCCCGACCGCATCGCCCATCGGCGAAGGCAAGAGATTGGTCGGATGCGTGGCGTTCATGCGAATGTGGCGGACAATGTCATCCTGGTTGTAGATGATCGTTATGTCGCCGTCGTTCTTTTGCAGCATTTGAAAGCTGAGCTGCATTGCAAACGTGAAGGGCGGCGCATAGGGTCGGCACTGGTCTGATTCATTGGGGAAGCCTTTGCCGGCAAGAGCGAGTTCGCCCTTTTGCTTCACCACCGCCGCGGCTGCTGCCTTGAGAATCGGATTGTCGTAGTCGCCGACGAGTTGGGCTCCGTTGCTGGTGCCGTCCCGACGCCTTTTCAGGTTCGTCACGGGCTGCGGACCTGAGGGAAGCGGCTCGTAACCGAAGCGTCGCGGTCCCAGCGAGCCCCTGTGGTGCCTGCATTGTCGTCGGTGGTGGCGATCCGGGTTGCAGTGCCGGCGGTAGCGGCGGCACGAGAAGCTTACGCACAAGGACTCTTGAAAGGGATGCAGGACGCCGTGCAGGAGCTTTCCGGGGGTGTCCGCGCGAATTACGAATACGAGGGGCAGCCGACCCGAGAGCGCATTGCCAAGTATCGCCAACGAGCCGGTCGCCGCATTTATTTTCGCTTGAGATCACCGCCGGTGATTTCGCGCTTACGGCAGGTCATCTCGCCATAAGCCTGTTGGTCGGCACTTTGAATTCCGTCGCGGCCCTTTCCATCGCGGCCGTCGGCGGCGTCTACGGTACCCAGCCGCTTGGCGGGCGGCACATCGGTAGCCGCGGGGCAGCCGCGGGCGGCACCACCTTAGGCGCCACCCTGGGAACGCCCTCCCGGCGTGCTTTATC
>JASHRR010000136.1 GCA_030037185.1 Xanthobacteraceae bacterium
TCAGTCAAACCATGATCGATTACGGATGGGAGCCCATTGGTCAACACAATCATAATTTGGTGTTTGCGCGTTAGCTGGCTTAAAGGCGCTTCCGCGCGTGTGAGCCACTACATCATCGAGAATACGTCGTACCACTCAGCTCCCGACAATTTGCTTGGCGAGAACGTGGTCGCAATCCTTGCGAAACGGTCGCCGACCAGATAGCTTTTGCAGATGCCGCTTCGCCGACTTCGTGCCCTTGGATCGGAGTTCGCGCCTGAGCCGGAAATACCGTTGTTCAATCTCTTTCCATTTTCGTTGCCCAGGAAATTGAGCAGTCATACCGAGATCAATCCCGACAACGCGACCACACGAAACGAACTCAGGTGGCTTGATGTCAACGACCAGATGCAGCCACCGGACGGGCGTCGCAGCAAGTCTGCACGAAACCATCGGCGCGATCGAGCCACCTGTGGGCTTGACGATGTGCCGTGAAGGGCAATTTCATCCGCCCGGCGGTGGCAAACCTGCGGGCGTCGTATCGCACCGTGCCTCGCTGCCAATGCGGAGCGGAGACTTTCTTGGCCTTCTTGCGCGAGGCGAAGGGCGAACGCGCCTGCGTCGCCTTCATGCGTGCCGAAATTACAAGCTGCGACGGCAAATCGGGATGCGCTTGCGCAGGTCGGCATATCTTGCAGCGCGACACCGCTCTTCTCGCGGCTTCCCAGGCGACCGCTGCGAGGGCATTCAAGCACGCACACCAACAGTGGTCGAAGCCAAGATCGCATCTTGCTCGGCCGTCACTTGAGTCTGACGCACACTGTGCGTTGCATGCTTCATATGTGAGGAGAGAACTATCTATGCCTAAGCCTTTTGAGCGGCGCAAAGCGCCGTGGCGTCTCCTCTCCAGCCAAACGCTAGAGCGTTCTGGCTGGAGTATCCGACGCGGAGCTTTCCGATGAACCCGGCGCCGCGAATGCCAGCCCGGAGGCATCGCGAAGGCCAAGGCCGGGCGCGACCTCCGTCCATCCAAGGATTTGTAATCCGGGATTCAGACCAACCAGGCAGTCGTTGGGCCCAACGCGGGACTGGCGCGCGCGGGCCGGAGGACTGATCGTCTGCCCGTTTGGAGCACGGATGAGGCTCAGTCGTGGCGGGCAAGTACGACGAGCCTTTGCGTCCAGTTGTCGATGTTCAAGAAAGGAAGCGGCCGGCGTGTCCTCCCTGCAACACTCGTGCGCTTTCGTTCTGATGGCCACGTTTCGGCCCACAGAATGCCAAATGTCCTTCTCGTGATGTCTTGTGTGTGCGGACCCTGCGATGAGGAGCGCCACACGTCCGCCTCGGTCTCTGGTAATCTATGAAGGGGGGACGGTGCGCCCTCGAAGACGTCGTCTTAGCGCGCAACGGCGCCAGGCGCTTCAATTGCTTGCCAGCAGTCAGAGCGGAATTACGGAGACGCTCCTTTTCGCAGACGGCGTCGCACCTCCCATGTTGGGCCGCCTCCTCCGCAGCGGGCTCGCAACAATCCAGCGTGAGACCATTAGATCTGGCGACCAAACGATCGAAATTGGCCGCATCATGATCACGGATGCCGGACGACGGGCACTCGAAACGTTGCATAGGCCGGAAGCTCAATGAGCAAGTCGCGTTCCCGGAACGCCGTCCCCAGTGTGCATCTCGCTCCATGCCGACCCGAGAAGCTTTGGCAGGGCTGAAGCTCTGTCGTCCCGATTGAAGGTACTTATTGCTGCGGTCGGATATTTGCCGCATGGCCAAGAAAGCGGAACAGGGCCGATTCGGCTGGAACGTCTTACAAGATCGTTAGACAACAAGACCAAAGCCATCAAATTAGGAAATGTAACTCTCGTTACAATGAAGCAACTTTGTGGCAAAATGAGTTCAATTAATTGGTGGTCATATTAGCAACCGTGACATTCCTATTTCTGCCGGGCAGAGAGCAAAAGTTTGTCATACCTAGGATAAAAAATCATCATTCTTGGAGCGCTAACGGGATGAAACAAGACTTTATAATGAACAAGCGATCAGCCGCCGCGCCTCGCCAGATGAGCGTGCAAATACGAACGTCATTTTCATTCTCTCGTGCAGATAATGAAAGGGACAGTCGGCACAGATGTTTGGGAGCACCCAAAGTGCAAAGGGGCTGATCCGAGCAGAACCATCACGCGCGCACGACGATCGCCGAAAATATGCCGTCTCTGCCGAAAATATGCCACTCTCAAGTGGGGTTCGTGAAGGAAGGGAAAGAACTCGACGAGGCAAATGTCCTTGTGTGCTGAACCCGATCAGCTCAAGCCTCACCTTGAGAGTGGATCGCCCAGGCCGCTCAGAAGGTGCCCCGCGCGCCACGTTTAATCACGATCGGAAATGCCATGTAGCATCTCGGCAACAGTTCCAAAAAATGTGCACCCTCAGAACCGAAACTGAGACAATCCACAGCTTCGTCATGTAAACGTATATTTTGGCTTCCTGTTTCAAGGGCGTCAGCTTCATGGGGAGAAGCTGGCGTTCATTCGAAAGCCGGCCGTGCAGACTAAAGGGCCTTGCCCCTGCTTCCGACTGTGACACGCTACTCGAAGCCTTCCGAGCGTAAAGCGTCAAACATTCGATAATGGCGCGTAGACCACCTGAATGCGACCTCCAGGAACGCACCTTTGGTTCGTCCCCGGGAAAAAGCAGATTAGCGTCGCAGTCGAGCAGCCGTGACAAGGGCTGCGACGCTCGCGGAGCGATGGGAGGGCAACATGAAGAGCAATCTGAAAATATTGGCGGCATCCGGTGTCTTGATGGTTTCCACAGCCGTCTCCGCACTCGCCGGGTCTGTTAATGAGCCAGGCGAAACCGTCGGACTCCCGACCGGCGCACCGCTGTCTCCGGGTTTATATTTTCTCGATACGGTGAATTGGGGCGTCCGCAGCACGAGCCCGAACTCGGCGCTTGGCGTCACCATACCGGCCTTGGCGTGGTCGACTCCGTGGACGTTTCTCGGGGCGAGGGTGCAATTCGTTGTAGCCACCCCCGCGGCGGAGGAGGGAGTCAATCACACGAACTATGCTGACGGCCTGTTTAATCCGTTTTTTGGAGGCCAGCTCGCCTGGGATCTCGGCGCCGGATTTGGGTTCAGCTACATGCTTGGCGGCTTTGCTGGCGTCCATACGCCGGTCTCGTTTGACTCGGCTTCGCTCAATCAGCGTTTCGCTCTGAGTTACACAGCCGACGGCTGGAATCTGACGGCAAACGCGCTCTGGGGCATCCAAGCCCAAGCGGTCACCGCCACGCTAAATCCTAACTTCCTCAACATCGACCTGACAGCGACCAAAAAGTTCGGCATGTGGGAATTAGGCCCAGTTGGCTTTGGTTCGACCGATCTGAGTTCGCCGATTCCGACCTACCTAAGGCAAAGCCAGTTCGCGCTGGGCGGTCTCGTCGGCTACGACTTCGGCCCGGTAATCCTGCAAGCCTATCTCACGAGAGATGTCGTTGAGCACAACTATGGCGGCTTCGATACGCGCGCATGGGGACGTATAATCATTCCGCTCGGAGATCCGTTTGCAGCACACGCTCCGGCACCAGGACCCATGATCACCAAATAGTAAATGAGTACTGCGGATCCGAGCGCGGGCCGCTGTCGCGCTCACCTTCCCGCTGCCGCTCGTAGACAAGCGGGAACAGCTTTGTCGGGGCCAATGAGGGGCTACCGACCGATCCAAAGTATACGAGGAGCAACAAGAGGTACTGCAAGGAGTAGCAAATCGAGCGAGGGAAGTGGTGGCGCGTTTGAAGCCTCGCGCCCCGAGCCAACAAACCGGTAACTCTGCGGCTTCGTCTGCGAGGATCGACAGTGTGCTCCCACTAGTCTTCAACGCGTTTTGAGAGCCAGGCTTCGGGCCTAGTGGTTATGTCCGTGCCTCGAGCCCGCCGCCCCCCGATGCGCGTGACCAACCCGCGAATAAGAGTCTGATCAAGCGCCGTCTGAAGCCTCATTGCCGGCCCTGTGCACTTGCTCGGAAGCAACACCCTGTGGCCAGGGAGGGGAGTTTGTTGCCCGGCCTGTTGACAACGGACATAAGAGCTTCTTGCCCGTATGCGGCCGGCAGCGACCATCGCGCGCTCGTCGCGGGAAGGGGCCGTCAAACGGCGTAGGGGGCCGTCGGGCTTGGCCGATAGAGGCAGCTGACGGCCGCCGCCATGGAAAGCGGCGGTCGAACTCAACGGAGCTGGGCGATAGCCGCTCACTCATTGTCGATGTTGCGATGAATGACCGTGGTGTTCTGCTCCTCCAAGTCGGAAGACGCGGAGGCTTTTGCCGGGCGCTTCGGAAGGTGACCCAGCGATGAAG
>JASHRR010001178.1 GCA_030037185.1 Xanthobacteraceae bacterium
CGACGATGTGCCCACGGCGGACGCCCTCGCCGCCATGGATCTGCACTGCCTTGTCGATCACGTCGTGCGCGCGCTCGGTGGCAAACAGCTTCGCCATCGCGGCCTCACGGGTGGCCCGCTGCGCGCCCGCGTCTGTCACCCATGCGGCGCGGTAGACGAGCAGCGCAGCCGCGTCGATATCGAGCGCCATCTCGGCGATGATCGCCTGCACCATCTGCAGGTCGCGCAGCGCTCCGCCGAACAGCTTGCGCTCGCGGGCGCGTCGGAGCGTCTCCTCCATCGCCCGGCGGGCAAAGCCGAGCGCCGCTGCCCCGACAGTGGGTCTAAAGACGTCGAGTGTCGCCATGGCGATGCGAAAACCCTCGCCGGGCCTACCAATCATCGCGGCGCCCGGCAGCCGTGCATTATCGAACCTGATGCGTGCCAGCGGATGGGGGGCCAGCACCTCGATACGTTCGACGACGGAAAGGCCGGCGAGGTCTGCGGGGACCACAAAGGCGGAAATCCCCTTGGCGCCCGGCGCCTCGCCGGTGCGGGCAAACACCAGGTAGAGGTCGGCGATGCCGCCATTCGATATCCAGGTCTTTTCTCCGTTGAGGAGATAGTCGCCGCCGTCACGCGTAGCCGTCGTGCTGATATTGGCCACGTCCGACCCGGATCTCGCCTCCGACAGGGCGAACGCCGCAATAGCGCCGCCCGCCCGTGTCCGCTTTAACCATTGTCGCTGGGTGGCGGTGCCGAACAGGCTGATCGCGCCGGTCCCCAGCCCCTGCATGGCGAACGCGAAATCGGCAAGCCCGTCGTGGCGCGCCAGCGTCTCGCGCACCAGGCAGAGCGTGCGCACGTCGAGCGCGCCGGGCGCCTCCGGGTCGACGGCGCAATGGGTGAGCCAGCCGTCGCGGCCGAGCTTCGCCACAAGATTGCGGCAAGCGGCATCGACCTCACCATGGTCAACCGGAAGATTGGATCGGCACCACTCTTCGATTGCGGCGGCAACAGCGCGGTGCCGCTGCTCGAAAAACGGCCAGTCGAGGAAGCTTTTGTCCGGCATCAGTCGCCCTCGAAGAGGGGCTGCTGCTTGGCGACAAATGCCCGGTAGGCGCGTTCGAAATCTTTCGTCTGCATGCAGATCGCCTGCGCTTGCGCCTCCGACTCGATCGCTTGTTCAAGGCCCATTGACCATTCCTGACTGAGCTGCGTCTTGGTGATGCCATGCGCAAATGTCGGGCCGGCAGCGAGCGTGCGCGCAAGCCCGATCGCTTCGTCGGCAAGTGCATCAGCCGCGACCAACCTGTTGTAAAAGCCCCACCGCTCGCCTTCTTGCGCCGTCATGGTCCGGCCGGTGTAGAGAAGCTCGGCGGCGCGCCCCTGGCCGATCAGGCGCGGCAGCATCGCACAAGCCCCCATGTCGCAACCCGCAAGGCCAACCCGGGTGAACAGGAAGGCCGTCCTTGCGGCCGGCGTCGCCAGGCGAATATCGGCAGCCATTGCGATAATTGCCCCGGCCCCTACCGCAACGCCGTCGACGGCGGCGACAATTGGCTTGCCGCACGCCAGCATCGCTTTGACGAGATCGCCGGTCATGCGGGTGAAGGCGAGCAATCCTTTCATGTCCATGGCGACGAGCGGCCCAATGATATCGTGCACATCACCGCCCGAGCAGAAATTGCCGCCGTTGGGCAGCAACACCACGGCATTCACGTCTTCGGCTTCGCGCAACTCTCTGAAGGCATCGCGCAATTCGGCGTAGGAATCGAATGTCAGCGGGTTCTTCCGCTCAGGGCGTGCCAGCTGAATCGCTGCGACATCGCCTTCCATTCGCCAAAGAAAATGCGCGGGCCGCAGCGCAGACATTGCTTTCATGGCTAGCTCTCCCACTCGCTCCGGAAGTAGCTCAGTGTCGCCGACAGCTGATCTGCTTCGCGCGCCGTGACGCCGCCAAGCAGTTTGTCGATCCAGCTTTCGTGCGCCGCCGACATGTCGGCGAACGCGGCCCGCCCCTTTGCGGTCAGCCGCACGAACGAGGTACGTCGGTCGCCATCGCGCTGCGCGCGGGTGACAAAGCCATCCGTCGCCAGGCGATCAACGATCCCGGTGACGTTGCCGTTCGAGACCAGGAGAAAGCGGGAGATCTCGCTCATCAGCATACCCTCCGGCTTTCGGTAGAGCGCGGCCATCACGTCAAACCGCGGCAATGTGGCGTTGAATTGCCTCTTAAGTCGATTACGCGTGTCCGCCTCGATCATCCTGGTGGCGCGCAGGAGCCTGATCCACAACCGCAGTCGTGCTTTGCTGTCCGTGTCGCGTCGAGCCGACGAATGCGATGCAGTTACCATGTCTCGCCCCCCGAAACAGAAATTGCCTGGCCGGTGATCGAAGCGCTGGCGCTGCTGCACAGCCAAAGGACGACGCCGGCAATCTCCTGCGGTTCGATGAACCGTCCTTGCGGATTGTGCGCCGCAAGTGCGGCTCGTACGTCGCTGGCGCGCCGCTTCGTCGCCTCGGCAATGCGCTCGATCGACTTCGCCAGCATTGGGCTTTCGGTGAAGCCGGGACATACCGCGTTGACGGTGATGCCGCTCGCCGCGGTCTCGAGTGCGAGGGCGCGGGTAAGCCCCACCACACCGTGCTTCGCCGCCACATAGGGCGCCACATATGCATAGCCCTTCAGCCCCGCTGTCGAAGCAATGAACACGATTCGCCCGAAGCCGCGCTCGCGCATGGCGGCGAGCGCCGGCTTTACCGACAGGAAGGCGCCCGTCAGGTTCACACCGAGCGTCCGGTTCCACAACTCCAGCGATGTCTTGTGGGCGGGCAGGCTCTCGGCCATGCCGGCGTTGGCCACCACCACATCGATCGGTTCGTTGGCGGCTTCGGCCCGTTCATAGAGCTTGGCAATCGAAGCCTCGAGCGTGACGTCGGCGCTCGCCACGCGAATGTTGGAGGCCTTGGCCGCAATTGACTGCAACGGCGCCAAGCGCCGGCCGCAAATCGTCACCAGCGAGCCAGCCTGCGCCAGCGCAATCGCGACGGCGGCGCCGATTCCGGTTCCGCCCCCGGTCACCAAGGCATGTCTGCCGGCAAGTGCGCCCGTCATCGGCCTAAACCGACGTTGCCGCTGCCTCGACCCGTTCGCGGAGGCGGTGGAGCTGATCCCGTCCCGGGTAGTAAGGCGCAGGCCAGTTTTCCTCCGCGTCTCCGAGACTCGCCGCGGCGTGCAGCGTCCAATAAGGGTCGGCAAGGTGCGGACGGGCGAGACACACGAGGTCGGCGCGGCCGGCCATCAGGATCGAGTTGGCATGATCAGGCTCATAGATATTGCCGACCGCCATGGTGGCCATACCGGTTTCGTTGCGAATGCGGTCGGAAAACGGCGTCTGGAACATGCGACCGTACACCGGACGCGCATTAATCGAGGTCTGGCCCGCAGAAACGTCGCAAATATCGACGCCGGCATCTTGCAGCATGCGCGCTATAGCGACCGCGTCTTGCGGCTCGATGCCGTCATGACCCACCCAGTCATTTGCCGATATGCGAACCGAAATCGGCTTGTCGTGCGGCCAGACGGCGCGCACGGCATGGAAAATCTCGAGCGGATAGCGCATGCGGTTTTGCAGCGGGCCGCCATATTCGTCGGATCGCCGGTTGGTCAGCGGCGTGATGAAGGAGGACAACAGATAGCCGTGCGCGCAATGCACTTCGAGCATGTCGAAGCCGGCGCGGTTGGCCATTTCGGCCGCGGCCACGAACTGGTTGCGCACGCGGTCCATGTCGGCACGATCCATCGCTTTGGGCAGCTGGTTGCGCGGCGACCACCGAATTGGAGATGCGGCCAGCAATGACCAGTTGCCGTCTTTGAGGGGCGCGTCGATCTCCTCCCAGCCGAGCTGGGTCGAGCCCTTGGCGCCGGAGTGGCCGAGCTGGCAGCAGATCTTGCTGTCGGTTTGCGCGTGGATGAAGCGCACGATGCGCTTCCAAGCGGTCTCGTGGTCGGCTGCATACATGCCGGTGCAGCCAGGCGAAATTCGCCCTTGCGGGCTGACACAGGTCATTTCTGTGCAAACCAGGCCTGCGCCGCCCTTGGCACGCTCGCCGTAGTGCACCAGGTGCCAGTCGTTCGGGCAACCGCCGACGGCCTTGTACTGCGCCATCGGCGAGACGACGATGCGGTTCTTCAGGCCCATGCCGCGAAGCCGGAACGGCGCGAACATCGGACGCCGAATGCGCGGGCTGTTGGCGCCGGCCCGACGCTGGAACCACGCTTCGGCGCGCTCGAGCCACGTCCTGTCCCGCAGCCGCAGGTTCTCGTGGCTGATGCGTTGCGAGCGCGTCAGCAGCGAATAGTTGAACTGGATTGGATCGAGATGAAGGTAACGCTGAACATTCTCGAACCATTCGAGCGAATTGCGCGCGGCCGACTGCAGCCGCAACACTTCCGTGCGGCGCGCCGCCTCGTACCCGCGAAAGGCCGCCGCGATACTTTTTTCGCCGTGCAGGTGGGTTGCGAGCGAGACCGCGCTTTCCATCGCGAGCTTTGTGCCTGAGCCGATCGAGAAGTGCGCGGTGGCGGCGGCATCGCCCATCAACACGATGTTCTGATGGGACCAGGTCTCGCACAGCACGCGCGGAAAATTCGACCAGCCCCCCCCGCGCAGATGACGCGCGTTCGACATCAATCGGTGGCCGCCAAGATAGCGGCCGAAAATGCTCTCGCAGGTCGCGATCGACGCCTCCTTCGACATGGTGGAGAAGCCGAGCTTCGCCCATGTCGTCTCGGCGCACTCGACGATGAAGGTCGCGGTGTCAGCGTCGAACTGGTAGGTGTGTGCCCAAACCCAGCCGTGCTCGGTCTCCTCGAAGATGAAGGTGAAGGCGTCGTCGAATTTTTGGTGGGTGCCGAGCCATACGAATTTGCACTTGCGCAAATCGAAGTTGGGCCGGAAATGCTGGGCGAACTCGCTGCGGATTTTCGAGTTCAAGCCATCCGCCGCCACGACGAGATCGTGCGTCCTGGCGAGGTCGGCAGCGGTCCCGACCTCCTTCTCGAAGTGCAGCGCGACGCCCAGCGCAATCGCCCGCTGCTGCAGGAGATTGGGCAGCTCTTTGCGTCCGACGCCGCAGAAACCGTGGCCGG
>JASHRR010001179.1 GCA_030037185.1 Xanthobacteraceae bacterium
GAAGGGTCCAGTCACTGCTGTAGTCATATCCAGCGGCGGGAAGGGTGACCGACACGCCGGAAGCCTGGAAGTAAAAGTCCCCGACGGCCAGGAAACTGGTCGGATCCGTACAGGGGGGCGAGCAAACCGGCAGGCCGTAGCAAATGTGTGAACCGTGGAAGCCCCGAAATTCACCCCCTGCGGGAAGCGGATTGCAGGGACGTTCGGAGTGCCGAGCTATTCAGAGGTTGGCGAAGGCCTATGTCAACATCGTTGGCTGGAACTGTCGATGTTGAAGTCCCCGGGGTCGGTAGAGGATGGCATTGCCAGGACGGAATGAACAGCAAAAGCCCGGAACCACTCGCGGGTCGCCTAGGCGCTCCCGCAAGCGAAGGCATCGCGTATAAGCGCTATGCGACGAAATCGCGATGTGTCCGCGAGTGGGGGCGGATGGGGTCGATTAAGTGATGATGATCCAGAACACCAACGGCTGGGGCAAACGGCCATGCCAATCAATTTCTCTACAGAGCAGGGCGCATTTGATCCTGAAGCAACTGCGGCGATGGGCGAAGCTTTTGACGCTGCTTGCAAGGATCTTCATCGTACTACCCAGCCAGAAGTGGTGCGCGAACTCATTGCAACGCTAATTATTGCTGCTGCAAGCCAGGGCGAACTTGACCCGGTTCGCTTGCGGATGGTGGCGGTGGCGGGGGTTCGCGACACGTGGCCGTCGCGGCCCAGCCACTTCCGCAGTGCCGAAAGTGAATGGAAGGGCCGAGGTTGCGCGAGAAGCCCCCGGTCTGGTTCCTTTGGGTTCGGTCAACCTTCGAGCGCCGTCCGTCCCGCATCGGTGATCCTGATATGGACCACCTCTATAACCGCGCAGCCAGGATCCGTAACGACCTCGCGCTGCGCCGTTGCGAGGCCTTCGTGGACGAGGGCTGCGATCATGGCGCGATCGAATCCATGGGCAAGGCCGAGTCGATCCTCCGTGATGCCGTGCGGAAAGCTCGCGAGTAGCGCCAGTGCATGGCGTTGCTCCTTGCCGAGGCTTGGCTCTCGTGGGGGCACCGCCATACGTGCGGAATTAACTGAGTCGTTCGCCGCCGATGGTTACCTAGGCGACTTACGTTATAAGAGACGAGCATTGATTAACAGAAAAACGCCCTTCAGTAGCCGGCGTCGTGCCTCACGCGGCGACGCCACTCGTTAATAACCTTCGAGGGCGCGTCGGCCGGCCTCGGTGATCCTCAGGCGGCCGACAAGTTGGCCGCCAGCCGTCTGGCGTTGCGCTGTTACAAGCCCGGCGCGGATGAGAGTTGCTAACACACGGCGTGTAAAGCCGTTAGCGAACATGATTGCTTCGGTAGCAGCGAACGGAGTGTCGGCAAGCAATTGGAGAGCCAGGCGCTGCTGTGCGCCGAGAAGACGTTTTCGAGGGGGTCGCCGGCATTAATACAACTCGAGGCACGACTCAGGCGAATCGATCAACAAAGATGCCTCACGCCCACACAAACGTCACAAGAGCTGTGGGTGCGGAAGGCAACCTCAGGCTCCGGACACCCCAATCCGCAACCACGGGCACCGCAAACCAGCGGACAACCTTATGTTAACATGAATTAAAAATGTTGACAGGTAATAACTATCCATAAGGGCGGGGGTCGCGTGAGGCTGTCGCAGATAGCCTCAAGCAGTAAGCCAACACCGGCCGCAGCGTCGGCGCTCCTTCATGTGGATGGGGCGCCGGTTACGTTCGATCAACCTCGAAGCGCGCGCCGACCGGGATCCGATTCCAAATCGCCTTTCGACCCGCGTCCGTGATCATGACAAGCTCAATCTCGATCGTCTGTTTGCCAATTCTCGCAATGTCGGGCGCCTCCGTTGCGAGTCCGTCCCGCACGAGGCCAGCAATCAGCTCATGCGTGAAGCCATAGGCAAGCATCAAGGTCTTGGCAATGCCGCGCGGAACCTCGGCAAGCCGTTGCAGGGCACGGCATTCTTCGAACGTCATAGGGGCCTCCCTCCTCAGCGACCTATTGAGGAAAAATACTGCACGAGTATTGGGGCGCGAGGAAATCTATGGGCGCTATAGGAAAATCGTGTTATCGGCTCAAATCCAAAGACACGGGCATAGCCGAAAACCGTCCTCGAGTCGGGGTTGCGTGACGCCTTGGCAAAGTACGGTATTATTTGCAACAACAATAATTCTTGGCGGTGCCCGCCGCCGAAACAACAACGCGCAACCAAAATACCAGAAGCAAATTTCGGACGCCGTTCCCGGTCCTCCAATACCCGATAACGCTCGTTCGCCCGGTCGATCCCGAGCGCCTCGGCGATCGGTCACCGGCAGCCGCTCCCCACCGAATCGCTCGGCAAAAGCCTCCGCATCTTCCGACTTGGAGAACCAGAAGTCGCAGTCATCGCGGCGTATGGAGTATTTGGTTTGCAAGAACGAAAACGCCACGAGCGCACCGGCGAGCCGATGAATGCCGCCGCCTTGCCTCTGTCGCTCGGAACGCCAGCGACAAAGCATTTTGGTTGGGGCTGGTGGAGCGTTGGCAGGCGCTCGAAAGTCAGAAGCTCCAGCAGGCCGCCCAGGTTAAGCCCCGGTCACCGCTTAGGCGACAACCTGTACTGGCCTCAGCCGACTGATCCCGCGTTGAGTGGCGGCCCAACCTTAGCGAGTCGCCCCCGTTCGGTTGGGCCGTCAAGCTTGGCTCCTCCCTGTAAAGCCAAGCTCAATTACATCATCGCTAATGGTGGCTCGGACTTCATTGCGCCAAGTCAACTGGTCACACGAAAAAAGTCCCTAAGCTTATACGAAAGGGCAGTGATGGGATCATCCATGAGGCGCTTTTGCCTGTGCGCTAGCGCTGATTGGCGAACGTATTTGCTTCCGAGGATTTTTCTAACGGTTACTCAACATGGTGGCTCTCATGGACACCTGGGAAGAGTGGCGGCGGTGATAACCGCGCTTGGTGGGTATTTGCTGTGGGCGGACTTTATCAAGGCCGCTCCGAACGGCTAGCCCCGCCTCATCGCCATCCGTCGATTAAGGTCCTGCTCGAATTCCTCCGCCCCCTTGGCGATGGCCTCCGCTGCGCTGGTCGCTTCAAGTTCGATGGGACGCAAAAATGGGACTTAATGACGGGCCGCCCGCAGGATTTGCGCAGCACTCAATCCGCGCCCCGCGAGATCCGGGCCGAAACCGCCTTCGCCCGTCAGGCCATGACAATCCTTGCAATCGGTCGCCCTGGGCGCCAGCCTGTCCCAATAGGCCTTGCCGGCCGCGGCATCGCCGGCGGCCTGTGCGAACGCGGCGCTTTGCCCGAGCGGCAGCGCAAGAAACGCAAATAGCAGCTTTTTCATGGATTCCCTCCCCTGAAAGGCCGACGCGGTACTGACCGGCGGCTGCGAGAATGGGTGGCAAACTCCGGACATCTTCGTCCATCATCCCCAACGCAAACTGTTTGAGGTGCATTATGCGTGGACGGTCAGAATGCTCAGCGGGCGTTGCGAGCCATCGGCCTTCGGAATGTAGGTTCGTCTGGCCGGATGCGCCCGGTAACTACCGCGGTGCACCTTATCGTGCAGTTCCTTCAGCTTCTCTTCGAGGTTTTCTCCATAGGCCTGCCACGTCACGCCGTCGATGCCCGGCG
>JASHRR010001180.1 GCA_030037185.1 Xanthobacteraceae bacterium
TGGGCGAGGGCATTGACCGGCCCGACACTGATTTCGGCGGCGAGGTTGCCGCGATGGCGGGCAGGTAAACCGAAGGCGCATCGAGGTTGCCGTGCCGGCATATCGCCGCGTGATCGTCAAGCTGTCGGGCGAGGCGCTGAGCGGACCCGAGGCGTTGGGCATTCATCAACCGACCGTCGATCGCTTTGCCGCCGATATCTTGGCCGCCCGCGAGCTCGGCGTGACCATCGGGGTCGTGGTCGGCGGCGGCAATGTCCTGCGCGGCGTCCGCATCGCGTCCCAGGGGGTGTCGCGGCCGACCGGCGACGCCATGGGCATGCTCGCAACGGTGATGAATGCTCTGGTCCTCGAGGCCGCGATCGAGCGCGCCGGTGCGTCGGCGCGCACGATGTCGGCTCTGACGATGCCGCAGGTCTGCGAGACCTACGAACGCGCCCGGGCCCTGCGTCACCTCGATGAGAATCGGGTGGTGATATTCGCGGGCGGCACCGGCAACCCGTTCTTCACGACCGACACTACGGCGGTTCTGCGTGCGGCGGAGATGGGCTGTGACGCGGTCCTCAAGGCGACCAATGTCGACGGGGTGTACACGGCCGATCCGAAGCAGCACCCCAACGCAAAGCGCTACGAGCGGTTGACCCATGAGGAGGCGTTTCGCCGGGAACTCAAGATCATGGACGCGACAGCGTTTGCTCTTGCTCGGGAAAACCGTACCCCTATCATTGTGTTCTCGATATTGGAGCCTGGCGCGATCGCAGCGGTCTTGAGCGGATCTGGCCGGGCGACGATCGTGAGCGAATAGCTTTCGACGGATGGCGTTGTAGGGTGGGCAAAGCCAAGTATGCCCACCCGCGGGATGCGGCAACCGAGGGCGCGCGCCCGACAGGGTCCGGCCGGATCCACCGGCAAGCTCCCGCTCGGCCGTGCCTACCCCGGCGCAGGAGCGCTCGGGGGCGCGCGGCAGAGACGACGACAGCCACACCGCTTGGCCGCATGTTGAGGAGATGTGAGATGGCGACCGCAAACTACGACCTCAACGAAATCAAGCGCCGCATGCACGGTGCAATCCAGGCGCTCAAGCAGGAGCTCGGGGGGTTGCGGACCGGCCGCGCTTCGCCCGGCATGCTCGATCCCGTGCAGGTCGAGGCTTACGGCACCCATATGCCGCTCAACCAGCTCGCCACCGTCAGCGTGCCGGAGCCGCGAATGCTCAGCGTACAGGTCTGGGACAAGTCGATGGTGCACGCCGTCGAGAAGGCGATCATCAACTCCAATCTCGGATTGAACCCGGCCACCGAAGGGCAGGTGCTGCGGCTGCGCATTCCCGAACTCAATCAGGAGCGCCGCAAGGAAATGGTTAAGATTGCCCACAAATATGCGGAAGCTGCGCGGGTCGCCGTGCGTCATGTCCGCCGCGACGCGCTCGACCTTCTCAAGAAGCTCGAAAAGGACGGCAAGATCAGCGAGGACGACCACACCCGCATGTCGGCTGAGGTCCAGAAGGCGACGGACGAGATCGTGGCCGACGTCGACCGGACCCTCGCCGGCAAAGAAAAGGAAATCATGACGGTTTAGTATCCACAACAACCGGAGAAAACGGGATGCCCGAAGCCTCGGCTTCGCCGACGGCGCCTGCAGGCCCTGCGCTGCCCTCTGCCCGCCCTCCTCCGCGGGCGGGGGAGGTTGAGCCGCCGCGCCATGTGGCGATTATTATGGACGGCAACGGCCGCTGGGCCAAGGAGCGCGGCTTGCCGCGCAGCGAGGGCCATCGTCGCGGCGTCGAGGCCTTGCGCCGCACCGTGCGTGCGGCCGGTGATTTGGGCATCGAAATTCTGACCATCTATTCATTTAGTTCCGAGAACTGGTCGCGACCCGCTACCGAAATCATCGACCTGATGGGGCTGTTGCGCCGCTTCATCCGCAACGACCTTGCGGAGCTCCATAGGAGCAACGTGCGCGTGCGCATCATCGGCGAGCGGCGCAACCTCGAGCCGGAGATCGCACGTCTGCTGGACGAGGCCGAACAGCTCACCCGGAGCAACGACGGCCTTCTGCTGGTGGTGGCATTCAACTACGGGGGACGCCAGGAAATCGCCCGGGCGGCGGAGCGTATCGCTTCGTTGGTCGCCAGCGGTGCAATGCAACCGGGCGACATCACCGCCGATGTGGTCGCACGCCATCTCGATGCCCCCGACTTGCCCGCTCCCGACCTTGTGATCCGCACCAGCGGCGAACAGCGCCTGTCGAATTTTTTGCTGTGGCAATCGGCCTACAGCGAGCTTGTTTTCGTTGCGACTTATTGGCCGGATTTCGATCGGACCGCGCTCGACAGCGCAATCGCCGAATACCGGCGGCGTGAGCGTCGATTCGGCGGTCTGCGCCGGGTCATGGCGCCGTGACAGACTTGAGGCCGCCCGAGCCGACCGGCGAACTTGGCAAGCGCATCGCCTCCGCCATCGTCATGGCGGCACTCGCGGTCGCTGCGGTGGCGCTGGGGGGCTGGCCGTTTGCGCTGTTTTGGAGCGCCGCCGCAATCGGGGTTTTCTGCGAATGGAGCGCAATGGCGGCGAGCAGCGCCGTTGCAGTGCGCATCGTCGGCATCGCGGCGCTGATTGCGGCCGCGCTGGCGGCGGGCTCGGGTCAAATCTACCTGGCATCGATCGCGCTTGCAGCCGGTGCAGTCGCCGTCGCAGCAGCTTGCCCACGGGGCCGTCGCGGGTGGGGGGCGGCGGGCGTCGGTTATGCAGGCGTCCTGCTGATCGCGCCGGTCGCACTGCGCCGCGACCGAGAGCTCGGCCTTTTCGCTATCCTGTTCCTTTTCGCAGTGGTGTGGAGCACCGATATTTTGGGATATTTCGTCGGCCGGGCGATCGGCGGCGTGAGGCTTGCGCCGCATGTCAGCCCAAGCAAGACCTGGTCCGGGGCTTGCGGCGGCGCACTCGGCGCACTCGCCTGCGGCGTTGCCCTCGCCTATGTCGCCGGCCAAACAGCACTGCTGCCGGCGGCGGGTGTAGCATTCGTGCTGTCGCTCGCCTCGCAGGGCGGCGACCTGTTCGAATCGGCCGTCAAGCGCCGTTTCGGGGTGAAGGACGCGAGCCATGTCATTCCCGGGCATGGCGGGCTGATGGACCGGCTCGACGGTTTCATCGCCGCCAGCAGTGCGGCGGCGCTGGTTGGGATCATCCGCGGGGGGCTGGATGCTGCAGCGCGGGGGTTGTTGCTGTGGTCATGATTGGGGGCAAGAGATGTCGGTTGTTCCGTTTGTCCGTGCCGAAGCGGCTGTTCGACCGAGCGAGAAATCGATCACCTTGCTCGGCGCCACCGGCTCGATCGGCGCCAGCACGATCGATCTTTTGTGCGCGCAACGTGATCGTTTCCGTGTCGAGGCGGTGACGGCCCAGCGCAATGCCGAAGCGCTTGCCAAAGTGGCGCAAAGCCTCGACGCGAAATTTGCCGTAGTGGCGGACCCCGACCGCTACCGGGAGCTTGACGATGCTCTGGCGGGAACCGGCATCGAAGCCGCCGCTGGCGCCGAAGCGATTGTCGAGGCCGCGCGCCGGCCAGCCGATTGGGTGATGGCCTCGATCACCGGAGCGGCGGGTTTGCGGCCCACGCTGACGGCGGTTGAGCGCGGCGCCACCGTTGCGCTCGCCAACAAGGAGTGCCTCGTATGCGCCGGCGCCCTGTTCATGAAGCGGGCCGCGGCCACCGGGGCGACCGTGCTGCCGGTCGATTCGGAGCATAATGCGATTTTTCAGGCGCTCTCGGCCGGCCGGCGCGACGACGTGAGCCGGATCATATTGACGGCGTCGGGCGGCCCCTTCCGCACCGCCTCGCTCGTTGAAATGCGCGCCGCGACGGTCGAGCAGGCACTGGCTCATCCCAACTGGTCGATGGGCGCAAAGGTCACGATCGATTCCGCCACAATGATGAACAAAGGCCTCGAGCTGATCGAGGCCCACCACCTGTTCGGCTTCGGTTCCGGCCAGATCGACATCGTCGTGCATGCCCAATCGATCGTCCATGGGATCGTCGAGTATCGCGACGGTTCGATGATCGCCCAGCTCGGTCCGCCGGACATGCGGGTGCCGATCGCCAATTGCCTCGCCTGGCCCGAGCGGATGCCAGGCGCCGCCCGCCTCGACTTCACGCAAATGGCGACCCTGACATTCGAGCCACCCGACTTGGTTCGCTTCCCGTCGCTCGGGCTGGCGCGCCAAGCCTTGGTGGCGCAAAATGGCGCACCCACGGTGCTCAATGCCGCGAACGAGGTCGCGGTTCATGCCTTCATCGGCGGCGAACTCGGGTTCGCCGGCATTGCCGCCCTCGTCAAGGCGACCATGGAAGACGCTGACAAGCGCGGCATTATGCGCGAGCCTATCGACATCGACGACGCCATCGCGGTTGATCATAGTGCGAGAGTACTGGCTCAAAGCCTCTTGCCGGGGATCGCCGGCATGACGATCTGACAGGTCATGGCGGTGGCGACTTTGAACGCGATCGGATTTTGAACTGAACGAGGGTTTGCTGATGGCATCGAACCTTTTTTCCAGCCTGGGATCGCTAGGCGGCAACTACACGAACTGGATCATCCCGTTTCTGTTCATCCTGACGATCATCGTGTTTTTTCATGAGTTTGGGCATTTCCTCGTCGCCCGTCTCTGCGGCATCAAGGTGCTCGTCTTCTCAATCGGGTTTGGTCCCGAACTGGTGGGCTTCTACGACCGGCGCGGCACCCGGTGGAAAATCTCCGCGATTCCACTGGGCGGATACGTCAAATTCTTCGGCGACGAAAACGAGGCGAGCGTGCCGGATGCGGCCACACTCGCCGCGATGACGGACGAGGAGCGAAAGCAGAGCTTTCCCGGGCAACCAGTGAGGGCGCGGGCGGCCGTGGTGGTCGCCGGGCCGATTGCCAATTTCATTCTGGCCATCGTGATTTTTGCCGGCATTTTTATCGCCTTCGGCAAGCCGGCCATCGTCGATGGCAAGCCCGTGGTGCTGCCGCGGATTGTGTCCGTTCAGGCCGGCAGCCCAGCCGAGGCAGCCGGTTTTGCGGCGGGTGATCGCATCGTGTCGATTGACCAGACGGCAGTCGACAGTTTCGACGACGTCAAGCAGCTCGTCGGCGGGAGCGGCGGCCGGCAATTAACCTTTGAAGTCGATCGCGACGGCTCCACCACCACCATCAAGGCGGCGCCGATCGAGCGGGACCAGAAATGGGTCCTCGGCATTACCGGCAACGAAATAAAACGGGAGCCGGTGGGATTCCTTGAGGCCGTAAGCGCCGGTGCCGAGCAGACCTG
>JASHRR010001181.1 GCA_030037185.1 Xanthobacteraceae bacterium
GCGGCAATCGAAGAATTCATTGAGGAATGGAACCGCGATCCAAAGCCTTTCATCTGGACGGCGCGCGCGGAGGATATTCTTGAGAAGATCGAGCGCTGTCGACGGCGATTGGAGGAAATCAAACCCGGTTGCACGGTGCGCCGCGGGCGAAAAAAGGCCGCGTAGATGTCTAGTCATTTGCGCGCCAATACACTAGCGACTCCCCCATGAAAAACGGACTGATGGCTGATGGTACGCCGGTGAAAGTTATCAAATCATGGCGGGCCAGCCGGTCCCCGCTTTGGGGTGCCGTATTTGGCTAGACTAGACTAGGTAGCGGGAGGACGCATAGAGTGAGAAGCTGATCTCTCCAAGTTTACGGCAGACGAGATCGGAGGCTGTGGGACGCGCGAATCTGACAGCAACATCTGCCTCGCGGCGCGCAATATCGGCGAACGGACGCTCGTCACCAGATCGACTTGCAGGTCCGGATGCACCTGTCGTAGCGTCGCAATAGTCGGGACTATCACCTGCTGCGCCAGCGCTTCGGTCGCGGTCAACCGAACCGAGCCGGTGACTAGAGAGTCGCGTCCCGCCGCTGGTGCGCTCGAGATTCCGCTCGCGCACATGCCGATGGCGCCACACGGCAGGCGAGGATCAACCACCCCAGCCCTGCGGTGCTCAGCAAAGTCCGCTTCGCCATGCTGCCTGATTGCACCACATCAAAAACTACATGGAGGTCGCGCATTCAAATGGCGCACATCGCTTGGCGGTGGTATGGTAGGCGTGGGTGAAACGGAGCCGCGAAATTATGGCTGAGACCACACTGCCGCATTGGATGACCGGCGCCGTGTTGGCGCTCGTTGCCACCGCCGTCGCCGCCGAGCCAATGGGTGAAGCGACGCGCCACGTTAGTACGGTGGGGGGCCGCGAGCGAACTTTCGTCGAATATGCTCCCAAGACCTTGAAGCCCGGTGCACCGTTATTGTTCGTGCTGCATCCTTCAGGCGGCGATGCCGCGAGTATGCGCCAATATTCCAATTACGAATTCGACGAGCTGGCGGACAAACACGGTTTCCTGGTCGTGTATCCGGATGGGTTCGACAACACCTGGAACGATTGCCGCGGCGGCTCGCCATTTTCCTCCAAGCGGCTGAAAATCGACGACGCCGGTTTCATCAAAAGCCTTGTCAACCATGAGGTAACGGCGCACGCGGTCGACAGGAAGCGAGTCTTCGCCGCCGGCTGGTCCAATGGCGCACAGCTCGCCTACCGCCTGGCGCTTGAATATCCCGAGGATTTCGCCGGCGTCGCCGCGATCTCGGCAAGCGTGCCCGTGAAGGAAAATCTCGATTGCGGCCAAGTCGACAAGCCGATTCCCGTCATGATCGTCAACGGTACCGCCGACCCGATCAATCCGTTTCGCGGCGGCATGGTGAATTTGGGCGGCGCAAAGCTCGGTAATGTCCTCTCCAGCGAAGCGACCGCGAAATATTGGGCAAAGCTGTTGGGCGTAACGGCCCCACCGCAGATTGCGACGCTGCCGCATAAAGCTGGGCGTACCTCGGTCGACAGCATGACCTGGGTGAAAGACGGTATCCCCGTGGTCATTTTGTATTCGGTGCAGAACGGCGGGCACGCCATGCCGCTCGAAGGCGAGGACTTGGATTCGCCCGTCGTGATCTGGGATTTCTTCTCCAAATTGCCGAGCCGCTGACGTCTCGCGATCGCAAGGACCTTCCATTCGGTCGCGGCTATGCTTGGTGCGCTGACCTCTGCTGCGCGGTTGGGTGTGCCGGCAGCGTTGCTGCAACATCACGCGTGGCACCTGGCCCCGTCCCGGCTGCGAACAGGTAGATCACACCTTGTTCAATCGAATGATGCATCGCCTGAAATTGGCGCTCCAAGCAACTCAAGATTCCACTTAATCGAGTATCGCGACGGCCAACCTGGCCGCTGTGGTCGCGCGGGTTTCTGAACCTGGCCAAGCGAACGGCTTTCGGGTGGGAAAAATTCGGCGGTTCAGAGGGCGGCTTTTTTGACTGTGGTGCCTCGTCAACACTACCGTGTTACCCGGCCGTTTGACGTCCGATCCGTGCAGGTGTGGGAGGCAGTCAATGCGGAGAGGCGCCTCGCACTCATGCGGCCGGCGTCCAAAAAGCAGGCGCCAGGGCATACGCGTGCGCAGCGGTCCGGGCCTGCACCGCGGGGGACCTTGACTGCTGGGGGGCGGCTTCTCTTCATCTTCTCCCCGGTGTAGCGGCATTGCGAATAGATGATCGCAGCCGCAGTTGAGGGGACCTGAACATGCGGCGGGAACCGGAGGCCATTTGCCGAGCGCTGTGGCATAACGTCGGTCCACGAACGGCGAGACAATGTCGGATGATTTGGTGGCAGCCAATGTTCTTGGGCGATCTTCGCGCAGATCGCCCCTCTCCAAGTCGGCCGCGCGCCCCTGGTGTCCGCATTGGCACAGCGCTGGGCTGGGCTGCCCGTGCTATTTGTTCCGATAGGCCAACGGTGGCTTCTGCGATTCCGGGATAACGGATTGATAGGTATTACCGTTGAGCTGCCTGCGGAATTCTGTTTTGGCATCGGCGATGAGCTGAGCATCCGCAAATAAGTCCGCGCCGGTGATGGCAAGAGCCTTTGCTGCAACCACCATGCCCTTCTGGCCGATGCTCATGCCGGAGCTTGCGGCCGCCTGCCAGGTATGGGCAACGACGCCCGGAACGAAGGTTGCCGCGCGAAAACCGATCGTCGGCACGTTCCAGCTAACGTCTCCGGCGTCCGTCGATGCCTGACCGGTCCGCGCCCCGAGCGGCAGCACCGTCGCGGTCGAATCCAGTTTGCCGGCTTCGCCGGGCGGGAGGCTTCTCTGCAATTCTTCGGCGAACTGTCGTTCTTCGGGCGTGTACTGGAATCCGCCGATCTCTTCCAAATTCCTCTGCGCCAGTTTGGCCAGCACGTCGTTTGCAACCACGTTGGTGTCTCCGCCGATGTCCTTTACTTCCATCGTCGTTTCGGTCATCAGCGCCGCCCCCTGACCTATTTTCAGGATGCGGCTCCAGACATTGTTGAGGACCGCCGACGATGGATTGCGGGCGTAGAGATACATTTCCGCGATATCGGGAACGACGTTCGGGGCGGCGCCGCCATTGCTGATGATGTAGTGGATCCGGCTGTTGCTCGGGATATGTTCGCGCAAAAACTCAATGCCATTGCCCATCAGCATGACGGCGTCGAGCGCGGAACGGCCGCGGTCCGGCGCAGCGGCCGCGTGCGCGGCCACGCCATGGAACTGAAACCGCGCGCTGTTGATGGCGAGCATGCCCCCGTTGAAGACGGCATTCTGGTCGCCCGGATGCCAGTGCAAAATGGCGTCGACGTCACGAAACAATCCGGCCCGGAGCATATAAACCTTACCGTCGCCGCCTTCCTCGGCGGGTGTCCCGTAGTAGCGCAGCGTGCCCGCAATCCGATTGCGTTCCATGTATTCCCTAAGTGCGACCGCTGCGAGCGCAGCTCCAGAACCGAGGAGGTTATGTCCGCAGGCATGGCCGGGTGCGTCGGCCAAAATAGGTTTGCGCACGGGCGTCGCGTCCTGCGACAGCCCGGGAAGCGCGTCGAACTCGCCCAGAATGCCGATAACCGGCTGACCCTGGCCATAGCTCGCGACGAATGCCGTCGGCTCGCCGGCAACGCCGGACTGCACACGAAAGCCCGCCGCCTGGAGTTCGCGCTGCAGGAGCGCCGAACTCTTGTCTTCCTGGTAGCCGAGCTCCGCGTAGTCCCAGATGGTTTTAGACGTGACAGAAAAATGCGCTGCCTGGCGATCCACGAGTTCGATGAGTTGGCCATGCGGCGCCGCCTGCTGCGCAAATGCCTGTGCGGAAAGCAGCGTGACCGTAAGGGCAACGCTTTGTGCGACTTTCGTGATTGTTTTCATGATCCCAACCTTCGTAGCGACTGACACTTGCCTGACGTTGACGCGAACGTCGACGACGTTTTCGCGCCGGCTCAGCCTCCAAGGCTACCCAAATTCAAGACTTTCACAAGGGAAGCAGCGAACGACGTGCCCAGACTTTCCTCCGGCGGAGAGGCAGCCGACAGCAGGCGGTGACGGACGAGCAGGCCCCGAAAGCGGCCCTTCGTCTGTGATCCTTCGCTGTCGCTCACCGTCTATCCGATCCGGACGCCGTCTATTGCGGCATTTGCTGTTGAATCCGCTTGCATGCGCCGGGCCGCTCGGGTCCAAACCCGAGAGCTACACTGGTGGAGTGGAGGGGCTTGGGGGCCGCTACATGCGTTCGCTATCTCGGTGTCACAGCACCAAAAAACAGTTTGATTCGATGGGTGCTGTGGCGAGTTGTGGAGGCGAATCTTCAACTCGCCTCGCTGCTAGCTAGTGGTTATTCGGGTCAGCCGAAAACCGGCCAGCGCGATGCCGTTTCATCTGCCTCATCAAGCTGATAGTTTGCGCAGGTAGAGCTGCCGACGGGGTTGGGCCGGTAACAACGCCAGTTCGTGGGCAAGCGGCTTTCCGAGGGCTTGCGGGTGCCATACGCAATCGGATGTACACTTTACGGAGCGCCATATGAGAATAAGATACACCGCCACAATTGCGATAGTCGCTGCCACTGCGGCAGCCGCCGCGGGTGTCCCTGCGCTCCACGCTCAGAGTACGCCGATCGTCATGAAGCTTGCCACCCCAACGCTCAATGATGGGCAGCATGAGTGGATTAAGCGTTACGCCATGGCGATCGAAAAGAGAACCGGCGGTCGGATCAAGTCGGAACTCTACCCCGCAAGCCAGCTCGGCTCGATCCCGCGGATGATCGAGGACACACAGCTCGGCTCGATCCAGGTTTTTACAGCTCCCCCCGAATTCTTCGTCGGGGTTGATCAGCGCTTCGAGCTCTTGAGCGCCGCCGGACTAGCCGACAACGAGCGGCACGCTATCAAGATTATTTCCGATGCGGAGTTTTCCAAAGCCTTTCTCGCCGTCGGGGCCAACAAAGGGTTGATCGGTATCAGCCTGTTCATCGGTGGACCGGCGGCGTTCGCGACGCGTGTACCATTCCGAACGCTCGCCTATCTCAAGGGTAAGAAAATCAGGGTATTTGCGTCTCCGTTTCAGATCGATCAGATTGCAAGGCTCGGCGGAACGGGCGTGCCAATGTCGCTCGGCGATGTCCTACCGGCGCTTCAGCAGGGAACCATCGACGGCGCTCTTGGTGGGCTGCAGGTGTTTGCTCCGTTCAGATATTGGGACACCGCCAAATACGTGAATGAGACCGGTCATGCTTTCACGTTCGAGCTGGCGGTGATGAGCAAGCGTTGGTTCGACAGGCTGCCGGCCGATCTGCAGGCCGTGATGCTTGCGACGGCCCAGGAAATTGGGACCGAGGTGAATCCGTGGGACATCGATTTTCTGGCGCGGCAGCGCAAGACCTGGGTCGAACAGGGCGGCGAGCTCGATGTGCTGTCGCCCGCGGAGAAGGCCGAGATGATGGCGAAGGTGAGCACGGTCGGCGACGACATAGTCAAGGCGAAACCGCAACTGAAGCCGCTGTGGGACCTGCTGCGTGACGTGGCAAAGCGAAGCCTATAGGCTTGCGATCATCAATCGTGCCTGAGCTCTTCTCGTCATCCCGACTGCAACAAACGCGACGAGGCCGGGGCAGGCTCGGGCTGGAAACGATCGAGCGGAGGCCAGCGCAGAGCGGCGGCCGGCGTTGTCATCTCCTGCCCGCGCTGAGCGAAGAAACGGGAGTCCAACTCGAACAAGGAAACTGGGATTGGGATAAAGAATGCTGGGAAATAGCGCTTGCCTTGAGAGGCGGTGCCTGTTCGCGCTGCCCCGCACAGGGTGCGGGCCGGGACGAAGGAGCGGCCTCACGGCACGAACACAGGAACTGGAACCGATCAGGAGGAGTGATGACCGGTCCCATTTGCCCGAAGAGACCTCCGAGCGGGTGAAACGAGATCGAGGACCGGCATTTCCGGCGCGTGCGAATCCTGGTGAAATGACGCTTTCGAGGCGTGTTCGCGTGTAGCTTCGATCGCGATAGGCTCATTGAACAGCGTGGGAGGATCACTCATGCGACGCGCGAGATGCGTTGCGGCACCTCTGGCTCAGGAACTCGTCCGCGGCCTGCGTCCTCGTGGCAGGCAGCGGCTCCGCCGCGGCATTGGCTGCAAAGTCGGCGCTCCACCTGTTCCCATCATTTAATTCAAGAAAAGAGGATACACGCATGCGACCCCTTGGCTCGATCCTGACGGTGCTACTATCTCTCTTCCTGTTTTCGCTGCCGGCTGCGCCGGGCTTGGCCCAACGCCCTCGCGGCGACACGGGCTACGATCTTGTCATCGCTAACGGCAAGATCGTCGACGGCAGCGGCAATCCGTGGTTCTACGCCGATTTGGCGATCAAGGACGGGCACATCGCCAAGATCGGCAAGATCGATCCCAAGGCGGGAAAGCGGGTCATTGACGCGAAGGGAATGATGGTCACGCCTGGTTTCATCGATCTACACACCCATTCCGACATGACAGTGCTGGCCGATGGCAACGCCGAGAGCAAGGTCCGCCAGGGCGTGACGCTCGATGTGATCGGCGAGAGCGCGACGGTGGCGCCGCTGCAGGGGGCAGTGGTGGAGGAATACAAGGAGGAAGCCAAGCGGCGCAACGGGGTCGACGTCGACTGGACCACGCTTGACGGATATTTCCGCCGCCTCATGAAGAAGGGTACCTCGATCAACATCGCCTCGAGCGTCTCGCCGCAGCAGGTGCGCCGCGCCGTAGTCGGCTTCGAAGACCGCCCGGCGACGCCCGCCGAGATCGAGCAGATGACCCAGCTTGTCGCGAAGGCGATGGAGGAAGGTGCGGTCAATCTATCGACGGCGTTCACCGGCGGCGGCTACAAGTACGAAGACGAGATGGTCGCGATGTCAAAGGTGGTGGCGAGCTATGGCGGCTACTACGGCACCCATGTCGGCGGCGAAGGTGCCCAGATCGACGAAGAGCTCGACAAGGCCATCCACATCGCCGATGTGACCGGCATTCCAGTGCACATCTATCACATTAAGGTGCGCGGCAAGAACAACTTCGGACGCGTGAAGGAGATCATCGCTAACCCGGATTATTCATCAACTGTTGATAATTTGCGGCGGCTGTAGCGAGAAGTGGCCGATTCACATAGCAGATCGGTGTTCAAACAAACTGCTTCGTGCAATCAACCAGCGCCACAGCCGCCATGACCGAAGATACGCCGCTTCCCTTTGACCTGCCAGCCGTTCACCGCAAGAAAA
>JASHRR010001182.1 GCA_030037185.1 Xanthobacteraceae bacterium
GCCCTCGCGCAAGAAGACGGATTGCCGGGTCAGGCCCGGCGATGACGAGACACGCTCAAATTAATGGTGGACTGCCGCCAATCGCGCTTGCATGAGCATACTTCGGTGCAATAATGCTCGCGAATCAACTATCGACCTTCCAACGAAGTACAGTCATGGCAAGACTTGCTCCTGAGCGACTACCCCAATCCAAGCAAGCCCCCAACCGAAAATTCCGCGGGAAGCGCAAGGCGAAAGCTGTGCTCGACCGGCCAGCCTTGCCGCCGGGTTGGCACAGCAGCGACGACCACGAGATCGAGCTGCGGCGCTGGCGTGGGCGAACCGAAATCCTGTCCGTCAAGGCCCTTGAGGCAGACCATCCTTATTTCGGTACGTTTCGTGCGCAATCGGCGAGTGGGGGCAGCTATGAGGTGGAAATCCGCAGCCTGAGCGAATACACTAATTCATGCGGTTGCATCGATTACCGCGTCAACGGGCTCGGCACCTGCAAGCATATCGAAGGAACCATCGCCGCGATGGTGCGCGGCCGGGCCAAGAGCTTTCGCGCCGCCAAGGCAACGGGCAGCTCCCGAGTCGAGGTGTTCCTGGATCGCCGTACAACTCCGGTGCCCGCCATCATATGGCCTGCCGAAGGAGTGGGCCGGAGCTTCAAAGCCGTCCGTGACTGGCTTGCTCCGCATCTCGCGGCGGATGGGAGGCTGACGCAGGATCCGGAGCAAATTGAGAGCCTGATTGCGTTGTGGGAGAGGACGCCGGCGCGGGTTCGTCGGATGCTGCGCGTATCCCGTTATTTCACGCCGTGGCTTGATCGTCTCCGCCGTGAGCGGCAGCGCGTCGAGGCCCGCGCGGCTTTCGAAGCTGAGCTTACGGCGGGGCGCGAAACGCTCGATATCGTCAAATACCCCTTGCTGCCCTATCAGCACGTCGGCGTCCTCCATCTGGCGTTCGGCGAGCGCGCCCTGCTGGCCGACGAGATGGGGCTCGGCAAGACTATTCAGAGTATTGCGGCCTGTGTCCTGCTCGCGAAATTGAAACAGATCGAGCGCGTCCTGGTGGTATGCCCGGCATCCTTGAAAGCGGAATGGGAAGAGCAGATCGCACGGTTCTGCGACCGCTCCACCCGCCTCGTCTTCGGCTCAAGGGCACAACGCCACGCCGCTTACCAGGACCCGGCGTTCTTTACGATTGTCAACTACGAGCAGGTGCTCGGCGACGCCGAAGAAATCAACGGCACGCTCAAGCCGGACATCGTCGTGCTCGACGAGGCGCAGCGGATCAAGAACTGGCAGACCAAGACGGCCCGTCGCGTCAAGTCCTTGCGCTCTCCTTACGCTTTCGTGCTCACCGGGACCCCGCTGGAAAATCGTATCGATGAGCTTTATTCCATAGTCCAGTATCTCGACCCGGAAATCCTCGGACCACTGTTTCGCTTCAATCGCGACTTTTACAAGCTCGACGAACGGGGCCGGCCGATCGACTACCAGAATCTCGCTGACCTGCGGGCGCGCCTGCAGCCGTTGTTGTTGCGCCGGCGAAAATCCGACATCGAGACACAGTTGCCCGGCCGCACCGTCAAGACCTACTTCGTGCCGATGGCCGAAGAGCAAGCAGCGCGCTACGAGGACTATCACTCCCCTGCTAGAAAGCTGCTCGCCGAAGCGCGGCGCCGCCCGCTAACGCAGGCGGAATTTGAGCGGCTGCAAATGTTGCTGGCCTGCATGCGCATGGTCTGCGATACGCCGGCCATCCTCGACCCGACCTGTCGCATCAGCCCCAAGCTCGAAGAGCTGGAGGGAATCTTGAGCGACCTTCTCGATGAGCCGGACCGCAAGGTGATCGTGTTCTCCGAGTGGGAGCGGATGCTCACCATGGTCCGCGAACTCGCCGGCGAACTGGGCGTCGACGCCGCGTGGCACACAGGGTCGCTGCCCCAGCAGCGGCGGCGGGCCGAGGTCAACCGATTCAAGCACGATCCTGCCTGCCGGCTGTTCCTGTCGACCGACAGTGGCAGTGTCGGCCTCAATCTCCAGGTCGCCAGCGCCGTGATCAACGTCGATCTGCCATGGAATCCAGCGAAGCTCGAACAGCGCATTGCCCGCGCCTGGCGGAAGAATCAGATGCGCTCTGTCAGTGTCATCAATCTCGTCACCGAAGATTCGATCGAGCACAATATGCTCCACGTGCTCGGTTGCAAGCAGGCGCTTGCCGATGGCGTTATCGACGGTGCAGGCGATCTCGCTACGCTGAAGATGCCGTCCGGTGGGCGCGCGGCGTTCGTCGAGCGCATGCAGGCCATGATGGCGGCGTCGCCGCGCCTGGTGACGCGCCCGCCCGAGGAAATAGTGGTCGCCGACCTCGTCGAGCGGCATGGCGACCGGCTCCTGCTGGCCGAGGCGCGGCACGGCATCGAGGGACGCCCGAAGCTCCTGATCGTGTTCGATCTCGACGCGCCGACCTTCGCCGCCGAGACCGCGCGCCTCGCGTCCGCAGACTCCGTTGCGGTCGATGTGGTTGACCGTACGACTTGGCTCACGATGCAGCGACTCGCGGCTTCCGGCTTGCTGCAATTCAGCCATCAGTCACAGCTTCTCCATCGCTCCGCGGCGCTACTCGAGCCACGAGCCGATGCGCCCGCGCCGGACC
>JASHRR010001183.1 GCA_030037185.1 Xanthobacteraceae bacterium
GGCGATTGGTTTTTATCCACCGCCAAATTCGAAAAAAACTTTGCCCTCTCCGAAAGATCGCTGGATTGCCGTACTGCGCTTCTGGTTTCGCCTCACAAAGTCCATTCTCAAAGTTAACAAGTCTGACAGACTTGACGGGACCGTCACTGGGGGCGGTCCATGGGTGGCGCGTCGTTTAGCGGGGGACATAATAATCATAAAGTGATGCCGAAAGCTGTGGCTGGACTGCGGAGCCACCTCCCGCTGAATGGGCTGGAGGTGGCCCCGAGGTTGAATGCGACTCGCTTTTGGGGTGCAGGGGATCAGTATCAATGCGAAGTCTCGGACCTTGGCGAGTCACGCGTCTTATGCGGGCCACAGTTGTGATCCTGCAGACGTGCCTTCTCGTCGGCTGTTCAACAGCGCTGCAGAAGAAGCTTGGCGCGGCCGACAACACGCCGGATGCGACCACGAGCGCGGTTCGCAATGCCGATTTCAGCGCCCGCTCCCCGACAGCTGACCAATTGCCCGACCGGCAAGCCGCCGAACCATCAAGACCCCTGCTGTTTCCGGGCTCCGATCCCGAATCACCGCCGCCTCGCTCGCGCGACTCGGATTACGGGGTGCGCACCGCATCGTTAGAGCCGGTTACCGTCAGGGGCGACGACGTCGAGCTCAATTTTGAAAGTGCCGACATTGCGTCCGCCGCCAAGGCGGTGCTTGGCGACGTCCTTCATCTCAATTTCGCGGTCGATCCGAAGGTCCAGGGCACGGTGACGCTCGCTTCGGTCGGACCGATAGCGCGCAAAGATCTGCTGCCGGCGTTTGAAAGCGTGCTGCGGATGCAGAACGCCGCGATCGTGCACGATGGCAAATTCATCAAGATCGTGCCGCTTCCCGAAGCGCCGGGACACGGGTCCGTCAACGTGGGAGCCGGAGAGCCCGGTTTCGGTATTTCGGTCGTGCCGCTGAAGTACATTTCTGCCGCCACGGTCGCCAAGACGGCGGAAAACATGGTGGCACGACAGGGCGCGATCCGCGTTGATCCGGCGCGAAATCTTTTGCTCATCCAGGGCACGACATCCGAGCGCGAGGCCGCGCTCGACCTCGTCTCGACCTTCGACGTGGAGTGGCTGCGCAATCAATCCGTCGGCGTCTACCCGCTCAAATCGACCTCACCCGAGACGATGATCACCGAGCTCCAGCGGGTGTTCGACAATCGCGAAGGCGGTCCGGGGCACGACGTGATCAGCTTCCAGCCGATCTCGCGGATGAACGCCGTCATGGTGGTCGCCAAAAGCCCGAGTCTGCTCAGGCAGACGAGCGACTGGGTGGAACGCCTCGACCGATCGGACAACAGCGGCACCACGCTGCGGAGCTATCGCCTGAAATATGGCAATGCCGCGCAGATCGCCAAGATCCTCACCAATATCTTCGGGTCGAGTCGGTCCGGCTCGACCACTGATACGCCAGGCAATCAGCTCGCACCGGGGACAAATGCCGCCCAGTCCCGGCTCGACTCGCTCAAAAGCAGTGCCCAAGGCGTCAACGCGACCGGGGCCACGAATGGAACTACGGCTGGCAATACGACGAGCCAGCCGAGCGGCTCGTTCGGGTCGGGCAGCAGTGCCGGTGCGCCGATTTCCGCGTCCTTTCAGTCATTCTCCAACCGCAAGAACGAGGCGGACGCGTCTGGCGGCGGCGACGCATTTGGCGGCGGCGACGCAAGCTCGTCGAAGGGCCCGTTCCAAAACATTCGCATCACCGCCGACACCGTCAACAATGCAATCGTGGTCTACGCCAATCAGGAAGATCACCGCATCATCGAGCGCGCCGTCAACGACTTCGATCGCCCGCGCCTGCAGGTCGCAATCGAGGCGACGGTCGCCGAAGTGACGCTCACCAAAGAATTGACTTATGGGGTTCAGTATTTTCTCGCCGGCAATCAAAACGGCGGAGGGCTCGGGGCCGGCTTTATCGGCGCCGCAGCCCAAACGGCCGCTCAGGCTCTGGCGCCGCAAGTTGCACCGGGCGTCAATCTGCTGATCGGACCTCAGAATTCGCCGCGTGTCATCCTCAATGCGCTGAACATGATTACCAGTGTCAAGGTTCTCTCCTCGCCGTCGATCGTCGCCCTCGACAATGAGCCGGCGCTTCTGGAGGTCGGCAACGAGATTCCGATCTCGACCGGCTCGGCCACCATCCTCTCCAATTCGAATACGCCGGTGGTCAATACGATCCAGATGCAGAATACCGGCGTGATCCTCAAGGTGCTGCCGCACGTGAACGGGAATGGAACGATCGAGCTTGAGGTCGATCAGGAGATTTCCGCCGTCGTCAATCCGAGTCAGCAGACGTTGACGCCGACGATTTCGGACCGGCACGTTCATTCGACGGTAGCGATGACCAGCGGTCAAACCGTTCTGCTCGGCGGCCTCATCAGCGACAACGATCAGAGGACGAAGAACAATATACCCTTCGTGAGCGACGTGCTACCGGCGCCCTTGGGGGATTTGCTCGGCAATATCAACAACACCAACACGCGCACGGAAATCATTATTTTCATCAGGCCGCGGGTGATCCGCCACGCCGTCGATGCGCGCGCCGTGACCGAAGAATTTCGAGACAAACTGACGTCGATGAAAAACAGCGGGAATTCTATCGTCAGCGGTGCCGATGTTAAGCGCTGAGGCAGCACCGCCGAACAAAGACGGGGGGAGGGCTTCCGGTTACTAACTGATTTTCCGCGCAGTCATGGCTAGGCTTGCTCTGGCCGTCCGGGTTTTGTTGCTGCCCCGCCTTTGTCTTCCAAACCGTGAGGACAGAGCGCGGGCAGGCGCGGTTTTGCGCCGGAACGCCGGCATCTGACGCAAGCAACCGATCGATGGCAGACCTTATCCGCGCAGAGGCGAAGTTGTCCACAGCTTAGCGTAAACATTCACTTTGATTCGCTGAGGCTCATGCAATCCGATTGCCGAGGAGCCTGATAATGCGATTATTCGGCCGAATAACTTCGCTAGGTCGATATTGTGCAAACATTGCAGCGGCAGAGTATCTGAATTACAGCAAAAAGTGAGCCTGGAATTGGAGTTGAATTAGAATTTTGCAGGTTTGCTCGATATTGAGCGGTTTTGTTTACGACTTAGGGTTATAGCGAGCCTCGTTGATTTCACCCTTTTTGACATTTGTCGTCCCAGAAAAGACCGCGAATCTTGATTCTGTGCCTCCCGCTTAGCTTGAGTTTTTCACTCCTAAGATGGGGAGGTTTGAACCATGACAAATTATGCACGGAGGTGGTCCGTTGCGGTTGTGGCCACCGCGCTGTTGGGGGCGACGGCGTTGTCGGGGCCGGCTTTTGCACAGTTTAGAGGAGGTGGCGGTGGTGGTGGCGGCGGCGGCGGCGGTCCCGGTCCTGGTGGCGGCACCCCCACCGGCGTCACCGACCCGGGTGTGCGCGGCGGCGCTCCGGGCGCCGGCGGCCCGCTGCCGGGCTTGAGCACGACCGAGATGCAATTCTTCACCGCTGCCACGGCGCGGTTCAACACCGTCGATAATGTCCCGGCTCCCGGCGGGCTCGGGCCGCGGTTCAATCTCAACAGTTGTGGCGGCTGCCACGCTCAGCCGGCGTCGGGGGGGTCATCGCCTCCGACTAATCCCCAGATCGCGGTTGCCACCTTGATGGGCGCCAAAAACACCATTCCGTCGTTCATCACGGCAAGCGGTCCGGTCCGCGAGGTCCGTTTCATCAAGAATTCCAATGGAACGCCGGATGGCGGCGTCCATGATCTTTTCACCATCGCCGGACGTTCGGATGCGCCGACCTGCACGACGCTCGCGCAGCCGAATTTTGCGGCCGCGCTCGCCCAGAACAACGCGATTTTCCGCATACCGACGCCCACCTTCGGCCTCGGCCTGGTGGAGAACACCACGGATACCCAACTGCGCACGGCGTCCTCTAACGTTGCGCAGCAGGCGGGGTCGCTCGGCATCACCACCGGAACGTTCAACCTCAGCGGCAACGACGGCACGATCACCCGGTTCGGCTGGAAGGCGCAGAACAAGTCGCTGCTGATATTCGCGGGCGAAGCCTACAACGTCGAAATGGGTGTGACCAACGAGCTGTTTGAGACCGAGCGGGATGAAACGCCGGGATGCGCGTTCAACGCCACCCCGGAGGACACGACAAACTTCTCAGACCCGACGCCCAGTGGCACCGGTTCGGGATTCACGTCATCGGATTTGTCGTCCGACGTCACCAACTTTGCAATGTTCATGCGGTTCCTGGCTCCGCCAACACCGGCCACGTCCACCACAACCGCATCGTCGTCGTCTTCGACACAGGTTGCGGCAGCGACCGCCAGCTCCGCCGTATCGGCGGCATCGTCCTCGACCACCAGCACAACAACATCGGCCGCATCGGTGAGTCAGGGGCAACAAGTGTTCTCGAACGTCGGATGCGGGGTCTGTCACATCACCACGCAGAAAACCAACCCGGTGGGATCAAACTTTGATCCGACTTTTAGCAACGTGGCGTTCCAGCCGTTCAGCGACTTTGCCCTCCACGCTATGGGCACCGGGCTCGCTGACAACGTTTCCCAAGGCAGTGCCAGTGGCACGCAGTTCCGGACCGCACCGCTGTGGGGTATCGGCCAGCGCCTGTTCTTCCTGCACGACAGCCGCACCAACAACCTGGTGACAGCGATCGAGCAGCACTCGAGCTCGGGGTCTGAA
>JASHRR010001184.1 GCA_030037185.1 Xanthobacteraceae bacterium
CAGCTTCTTTCGGCCGTCCCCGCAAGAGGTGGCGTCGCTGCGGAGCAAATATCGTCTCTCGGACCAGCGCTATGTACTGATGGTCGGCGAGCGCGTCAGCGTCGACGACTACAAGAACGGTGAACTGGTGTTCAGCGCGATGAGTCGACTGCCCGACCCCTCGCGATTTACTCTCGTCTGCGTCGGCGGCAGCCCGATCATTGAGCCGCATTTAGCGGCTCTGGCGCCGACAACGCGGATGATGAGGCTGAGGCTCGACGACGACGAACTGCGGGCGGCTTATGGAGGCGCCCATGCCTTCCTCTATCCATCGCGCTACGAAGGCTTCGGCATGCCGGTGCTGGAGGCGATGGCATGCGGCGCACCGGTCATCACATGCCGCAACTCCTCGATCGCCGAAATTGCCGGCGAGGCGGCGTTGTTCGTCGGCGAAGACGACCCTGGCGGCATGGCGGAGGCCATCGGGCGCCTGTGCGACCAGAACGTGCGCGAGGAGTTCATCGCGCGTGGCGCCGCGCAGGCGCTTAAGTTCAGCTTCGCCGACATGGCGGGCCACGTCGCCGATGCGCTGATCGGCGTCCATCGCGGCATATCGAGCGGCGAACTCGCGCGTCCCAACGGCGTTTGGCAGGACCTGCGGGAAACGCTGCAGACCAGTCAAAGCCCGACGATTTTCGGCTTGCTGCTGCGTCGAGAACTGCGTAGACAAACCCTTGCCCTGCTTCGTAAGTTCGGGGCCGATCCCGCGCGCAGCCGGATCGTGGTCATGGCCCGCCAGTTTCAACGCGATCCCGGGCGATGGATGACGATTGCAGGCACGCTCTTGCGAGATAGGCTTGGACGTCGGCGTTGGGTATCGCAGGACGGGAAGCGGCGGCCTCGCTGACTGTCCCAAAAACCGGACGTGTCTGGATAATGCAGCTCTTCACATCCATTCGGCCGCCGTCCGATCCTGAGGCGGTGACCTACCTGCGGGACTGCCTGAACTCATGGCGCACCGCCGGGTTCGAAGCCGTGGCGGTCAATGGGCCGCTGGAAGCGCAAGCGCTGCGAAAGCTCGACCTGCCGATCGAACTCAGTGTTATGGCTGCTGACGGCAAGCCGCGAATCGGCGCCTTCCTGTCGGCGATCCGCGAGCGTGCCTGCCGGTTTGCCGGGATCATCAACAGCGACTGTCGAATCGTCGGATATCCGGGGCTCGCCGCAAACCTGCAGAAACAACTGCAAGGCCGAGCTCTGCTTGCGTGGCGGATTGATGTTGGCGATCTCAAACCTGCCGCCGTGCGATACGGCTTTGATGCATACTTCTTCGATGGCGCGATCATGCCGGCAGACGATGCCGGTTTTTCTATCGGAGATCCGTGGTGGGACTACTGGTTTCCGTTGGCATGCGAAATGCGGGGCGCGCAGATCGAGACGCTTGGACTGCCATTATTGACGCACAAGGTCCATCCGTTGAACTGGAAAAGGCGGAGATGGGACGATGGCGCCCATCGCTTTTGGACGGTGCTCAAGAGCTGGCGCCCGGCAGGCCCCGCGAGGAAATCGCTGTTCACCGAGATACCCGACGCCTGGTGGAAAAGAGAGCGGTTGACCGCCTATCAGGTCGGGGTCCTGAGCCTGACCGTACCGTTGTGGTTTCACAGAGAACGGCCGCAGGCGATCGCGCTCATGCCTTCCCACATGGCCGAAATGGAAGCGATGCTTCGCCTTGGCGGCCAGGCGTTGCTTACGTCCTCGGAGCTGACGATCATCGAAAACCTGCTTCAGCGCGCAATCAGGCCGCTGCGGACGGCGGAGGCGATGTTTCGTAGAGCACGGCAGGTCGTATTTGCTCCGCTCGCGAACTTCAGGGCATTTCCAGATTAGCTTGACACCCTGGCTGCGTTCTCCGCCAGCGCGCAGATGCTCAAGTGATAGGCAACCCATCAGCCTCCCACCGCGCAGCCGAGACCCGATGGAGGCTCCGGCCGGGGCCGGTAGCGCAACCACCCACTGGCCCGCACCATGGCGATCTGCCGCGAATCGCCCCGCCGGCCGGGTTCCTCCCTTGCCTAACCGCCGGTTAACCGTAACGCGCTGAATCAAAACGTGTTCGAATTTGTCCTTGCGCTCCAGTCGCACCTAAGCGAAAGCCGTGCTAGGTGGTTCTGTGGGGGCTTGCCAATCTTGGGTTTCCAGGTTTGTCTTTCCAAGGCTCCGGGGACGCTCTTGGGCTGGGGTGCAACGATGCTGCAAGCCGCGAAAATCAATGCCGGCCGCGCCATGCGTATGGGCGTCGTGGGCGTCGGAGTGATGGGCGCAAACCACGCGCGCGTGTTGTCGGAGTTCCCCGGCATCGAGCTCGCAGGTGTTGCCGATCCAGATCGCAAGCGGGCCCACTTCGTGGGCGGCACGCTCGGTTGTCCGGCGCTCGCCTCGGTCGAGGAGTTGCTTGACCGGCGCGTCGATGCGGTGACGATTGCAGCGCCGACCCATCTTCACCGCGACATTGCGCTCGCCTGTATCGCGCGCGGTGTACATGTTCTGGTGGAGAAACCCATCGCGTCAACAGTTTGTGAAGGCGAGGACATCATCAAGGCGGCGCGACGCGCCGGCCTCACCCTGATGATCGGCCATGTGGAGCGCTTCAACCCGGCCGTGCAGGCGATTGCGGAGGCTATCCGCAGCGAGGATATCCTCTCGATTGCCATAACCCGCGTCGGACCATTCCCGCCGCGCATGTCGAATGTCGGTGTGGTGATTGACCTCGCGG
The DNA here is from genome assembly GCA_030037185.1 of Xanthobacteraceae bacterium. The sequence continues at coordinate 2,756 of JASHRR010001184.1, forward strand.
TCCATGATATCGATTTGATCTGCTGGTTCACGCGCTCAAAGATCGTCGAGGTGCAACCGCAGCTCTCGAACGCCATGGCCGAGCGCGAGGATATCGCGCTGCTGCAATTCCGCACCGCGTCGGGCGTGTTGGCCCACATCAATACCAATTGGCTCACGCCGTTCAAGGCCCGCACTGTCCATGTCGCTACCAAGGGCAAATATGTGATCGGCGATCTGCTCACCCGCCAGGTCACCGAGTGCTACGGATTCCAGTCCGATGGCAGCTATTCGATGCGACATCTCTCGGTCGGTCACGCCGAGCCGCTTCGCGCCGAGCTCGCGGCCTTCGTCAAAGCGGTTCGCGAGGGCATTGCGCCGCCGGTGACCGGAGAGGACGGCGTCGCCAGCCTCGCCGTCGCGATCGAGTGCCTCAACGGTGCCGATCCAGCCGAGAAATCGGCGCCCTACATCAAGGCCGTTCCGGGCCAGCGGCGAGCACGCGCGGCATTCGCCGAGCCATGAACCAGTCCGAATGAGAGCGGATTTCGATGAGGTTGAGTCATAGGCGTCGCCGCGTCGCCGCTCCCCGCAGGGGAGAGGCTGGATCGCGTGTGAGCGATCCGGGTGAGGGGGGAGCCCGACAGTGGGCTCAGCGGCCCGCTCACCCGCACGATGCGCCAACCGCGCACATTCTGACCTCTGCCCGCCGAGGAGAATGGCGCGCGCTGTCCTAACCCCATTAAGCTCAGCCCTAACTCATGAACCAGCACGCCCGGCTTGACGCCGCCCCGATTCCGTTCATCGACGTCGCCGCCCAGCGCCAACGGCTTGGAGACCGCATCGATGCGGCAGTTGCCCGTGTGCTGGGCCACTGCCAGTTCATTCTCGGTCCCGAGGTGCGAGAGCTCGAAGCGGCGCTTGCGGCGTTTTGCGGCGCCCGCCATGCGGTGACCTGCGCGAGCGGCACGGATGCCCTGCTGATGGTCCTCATGGCCAGGGGATTAGGCCCCGGTGACGCGGTGATCTGCCCGAGCTTCACGTTCTGTGCGACTGCCGAGGCGGTGGCGCGCGTCGGCGCCACGCCGGTGTTCGCCGATATCGACGCCGCGACCTTCAACATCGCGCCCGAAAGCGCCGCGCGCGCGGTTGCGGCTGCGCGTCAGGCCGGCCTCAATCCGCGCATGATCGTTCCGGTCGATCTGTTCGGGCTGCCCGCGGACTTCGCCGCCATCAATGCGCTCGCCGCTGCCGAAAAGCTGTTCGTGCTCGACGACGCCGCTCAAGCTTTCGGCGCCATGGTCGGCAATCGCCGGCTGGGCACGCTGGCGGACGCCGCAGCCACCAGCTTCTTCCCCGCCAAGCCGCTCGGCTGTTATGGCGATGGCGGCGCGGTGTTTACCGACGACGACGACATGCGCGATATCCTCCTGAGCCTGCGTACCCACGGGGAGGGCGCCGACCGCTACGACAATGTGCGGATCGGCCTCACCGCGCGTCTCGACACCATCCAGGCCGCGGTGCTGATCGAGAAGCTCAAGATCTTTCCCGACGAGATCGCGGAACGCAACCGGATCGCGCGGCGTTATTCGCAGCATCTCGCCGATGTGGTGAAGGTACCGACGGTGCCGAACGGCATGACCTCGGTGTGGGCGCAATACACCATCCGCGTCAAAGCCGGCGGCCGCGCCGCCTTTGCGTCAGCTCTCAAGGCCCAAGGCATCCCGACTGCGATCTACTATCCGAAGCCGCTGCACCGTCAGCAGGCGTACCGCCATTTCCCGGCCGACCCCTCCGGCCTGCCGGTCTGCGACCTCGTTGTCGAGGAGGTTATCAGCCTGCCGATGCATTCCTATCTTGACGGTGCCACGCAGGACCGCATTATCGCGGCCGTCCGGCACGCGGTCCGGGGGTAGGATTGGTGGCAGGGTGGGCAAAGCGAGGCGTGCCCACCCCGCACGCGCAATGCCGTGACCATGTGGGCTAATTCGGCGGCGGGCGCGCTTGGCTTTGCCCGCCCTACGGCTTAGCAAAAATCCCATGCTCAAACGCATCATGACCGTCGGCGGCCTGACGCTCGTCTCACGTCTCACCGGATTTCTGCGCGATATCATGTTGGCGGCGATCCTCGGCGCGGGCCCGGGCGCGGACGCATTCTTCATCGCCCTGCGCCTGCCGAATCATTTTCGCGCCATTTTCGCCGAGGGCGCGTTCAATGCCGCCTTTGTTCCGGCCTATGCACGCATTCGTGGCGAGCGCGGTGGCGCTCCGGCGCGACTGTTTGCCGACCGCGTGTTCACGATGCTGCTTGCCGCCGATGCGTTGCTGCTCGCGGTCGCGCTCCTGTTCACCCCAGAGGTGATTTCGCTGCTCGCTCCGGGGTTCAATGCGGATCCCGAGCGCTTCGCCCTCGCGGTCGAGCTCACCCGCATTACGTTTCCCTATCTGCTGCTGGTCACTCTGGTGACGCTTTATGGCGGCATTCTCAACGCGCTGCAGCGGTTCGCCTCGCCGGCGGCGGCGCCGATCTTTCTCAATTTGTCGATGATGGCGACACTGGCGCTCGCGGTCTTTTTTCCCACTGCCGGCCACGCGGCGGCCTGGGGCGTGTTTATCGCCGGATGCCTTGAAGCCGCGATGGTGGCGGCCGATCTTCATCACGCCGAAGGGCTGCCGAGATTCCGCACCCTGCGCCTTGACGACGATGTCCGGCGGTTCTTCAGAGCGCTCGGGCCGGCGGTGCTGGGCTCGGCCGGGACCCAGATTGCTCTGTTCGCCGACACCATCATCGCGAGCTTCCTTGCCGCCGGCGCAGTATCGGCGCTCTATTACGCCGACAGGATCAACCAGTTGCCCATCGGGGTGATCGGTATCGCGGTCGGCACGGTTCTGCTGCCCGAAATGGCGAGCCGGATTGTGGTCGGAGACGAGCGCGGCGCGAGCCGCGCCCAGGATCGTGCCATCGAGTTCGCGCTATTATTGTCGATCCCCTGCGTCGCCGCGTTCGGCATAGTGCCCGATCTGATCATGCTGGCGCTGTTCTCGCGTGGCGCGTTCACGGCGGGCGATGCAGCAGCTGCCGGTGCGACGCTTGCGGCCTATGCGATCGGGCTTTTGCCCTTTGTGCTCTTGCGTGCCGTGTCGGCGACCTTTCTTGCCCGTGGCGATACGGCGACGCCCGTCAAGGCGCTGGCGGTTGCGGTCGTCATCAATATCGCACTGAAGATCCTGTTGATGGATCGCTATGCCCAGGTCGGCCTCGCGTTTGCGACTTCGATCGGCGTGTGGGTGAATTTCGTCTTGCTGGTATGGTTTGCCAAGCGCCGTGGCCTCATCTCGTTCGATGATCGTTTGCAATCTTCGGTCATTAAGCTCGCACTTAGCGGCGTGGTACTCGCTGCGACGTTGCTCGCGGCAGCCGGTCCGGTGATGCGGCAGTGCCAAGCGCTCGGCGCAGTCCGGTTCGTGGCTGCACTCGGCATCCTTTGCGCCCTGGGCGCCGCCGTTTACGGCGGCCTTGTCGCCATTCTTTTCGGTCGCGGCTGGTTTCGTGACTTCACGCGCCGGCGCAGCGCCTGAGCCTCCCGGGCCGTGCTTGCTCGCAGGCAGGGCGGTCGCAGAGAGGCCCTATCGCTGAACTCGCCAAAGCGCAAAGAGCGTGGCCGCGACCGTTTCGCTCCTGCAGTCGAGGCGGCTTGGGTTGCGTCCGCTCCTGATGTGTCGGCTCGCCCTCATCTTCGGGGCCGTGCCGCTCGGCGTGGGCCGCCGGCGCGGCGCGGAACTGGGGCGCTGGGTCGCGGTGTTGGCGGGCAAGATCGGCGTGACGGCGGCGGGGCGTTCTCGCCCGCGTGCTATGTCGTCAGGCGCGGGCTGGCTGCCATCATGAGTCTGCGGCGCGCCGCCACAAAATCGGCGCCGCAGCCGGCGGAGATTGCGTCGAAGAGCCGGCAGGGACGAGGATGGGCGCGCTTCGCTTTGCCCACTCAACGTGCTATGTGTACCTTCATGATGACGGTTGAAGACACCGAAAGTGATGTTTGGCAGCTCGCTGCGGAACAGGACAGCTTTCGCGCGTGGTCTGAAACGTTTGATGCACCAGCTTTTAGACGAGAACCGAACGAGCGGCCGGCGCCGGCAGACCCGACGGAATGGCCGATGAGAAGCGCGCACAGCACCGCGCAGGAGCGCGCGAGTTATGCGACGCTTCGCGAGCTGCGGGTTTTTCGAAGCTGACCACCGATTGCCGCACAAAATGCGGCCCATGGCCGACAAAAAATGACGCTCTGCGCGAGGAAAATCCGCCCCATCCTCCGCCAGCTTACAAAGTTTGCTCGGTCGGTGTCGGATTGAACGATCGGGGGCTTGCTGTCGAGGCATCTTGCGGGCTGCGCTGAGCTGTCGATCGGTTGCCACGCCGAATATGCCGAGAAAATCAAATCCGAGGCCCGATGACCGCGATCGCCGATACCACACCCAAGACCGCCCCAGCCCCGATCGTGCGCTGGCATTATCTCAGCTACAGCGCCGTTGCGATCGCCGTGATGACGGTCGCGATCACAAGCCACGAGCGGTGGTTTCTTAATTTCGTCCACGTCATTTGCGGCGTGATGTGGACCGGCATCGACCTGTTCATGGGTTTCGTGATGGGACCGATACTGCGTCGCGTCGATCTGTCGGTGCGGCGCGAGATCATCGTCCGGCTGGTGCCCAAGACCCTGTTCCTGATGCCGACACTGTCGATCATGACCGGCACCACCGGCTGGTTCCTCGCCAAGGACCTCGGCTTCCTCGCCGTACCGTGGCCGCAATTCGGATGGGTCGCGGCGGCGTTGATCCTCGTCATCTTGATGACGATCCAGGGCACCGGCTATCTGCTGCCAACGAATTTGCGGGTCTGTATGCAGCTGCGACGGCCCGATCCGGATTTTCACAAGATCAGCCGCATGATGCGCAGCTTTTTCCTGGTCGTGGCCATGCAGGGCACCATGCAGGTCTTGACCATCGTCATCATGGCGCGCTTTGTGTCGGGCCTGTGATGCGGACGTGCGATCGGAGGACCCATGCGTCCGAGCAAATTCGGCATCTCACAAGGCCTGACCCGCAAGGAGGATGAGGCGCTCATCCGCGGCAACGGCCGCTATGTGGCCGATATCGCGCCGGCCGGCGCCTTGCACGCCGTGTTGCTGCGTTCGCCCCATGCGCATGCCCGTTTTCGTATCGCCGATATCGCGGCTGCACGCGCCGTCCGGGGCGTACACCTCGTGCTCACCGGCCCGGATGTCGCCGATCTCGGCGATCTTCCTTGCGAGGCGATCCCGGAGGGGGTGACGGTGGACGCGCCGCCTTATCCGATCCTGGTGCGCGACGAGGTCCGGCATGTTGGCGATGCGGTTGCTTTCGTGGTCGCCGACACGCTCGCGCAGGCCAAGGATGCGGCTGAGGCGATCGTGATCGACTGGCAGCCGCTGCCACACGTGGTCTGCGCGGTCGATGCGCTCAAGCCGGGCGCGCCTCGGGTATGGCCTGGTCACCACGGGAATGTTGCCTTCACGCAAACCCTGGGCGACGAGAGAGCCACGGCTCGGTCGCTCGCAACCGCCGCCAAAACGGTATCGCTGTCCGTCGTCAATCAGCGGCTTGTCACAAACTACCTCGATACGCGCGCCGTTATCGCAGAATACGACGCGAGCGCGGACCGCATCACGCTGACGCTCGGCAGCCAGGGCTCGCATCTGTTGCGCACGATGTTGAGCGAGAAGGTGCTCAAGATCGCACCCGACAGGCTGCGCGTCATCACGCCGGACGTCGGCGGCGGATTCGGCACGAAGCTGTTTCCTTATCGCGAATATGCGCTCGCAGCCGTCGCGGCGAAGCGCCTGAAACGTCCCGTCAAATGGGTTGCTGAGCGCAGCGAGCACTTTCTCGGCGACACACAGGGGCGCGACAATTTCACAACTGCGACGCTCGGGCTCGACGGCGGCCATCGTTTCATCGCGCTGTCGATCGATACCACCTGCAATATGGGCGCGTATCTGTCGGCTTTTGCGCCCTATATTCCGTATGTGGGCGCCGTGATGTTGCCGGGCGTCTACGATTTCCCCACCTGTTTCATCCGCATTACGGCGGCCTTCACCAATACGCTCCCGGTCGACGCGTATCGCGGTGCCGGCCGGCCCGAAGCGGCCTATCTGATCGAGCGCCTGGTCGACACCGCTGCGCGAGATATCGGCATCTCCCCGCAGGCGCTGCGTCGGCGCAACTTCATCAAGCCCGCAGCAATGCCCTATACGACGCCGACCCAAAGGGTCTACGACTCGGGCGATTTTGCCGGGCATATGCGGCGCGCTCAGGAGATCGTCGATTGGAACGGCTTCGGCAAGCGTGCTGCCGCCTCGAAGAAGGCGCGAAAGCTGCGAGGCATCGGGCTTGCCACCTATATCGAGGCGTGCGGCAGCAACGGTCCGGATGCCGCGAGCGTGCGGCTCGACACTGACGGCAATGTCATTGTCCTGGCCGGATCGCAGTCGACCGGGCAGGGCCACAAGACCGCCTATGCCCAGCTGGTTGCGGAACATCTCGACCTGCCGCCGGAGCGGGTGACGGTCATCCAGGGCGACACCGATCTGGTGGCGACCGGCGCCGGCACCGGCGGCTCAAGCTCGATCACCTGCGGCGGCGCCTCGCTCGCCAGCGCGTCGCGCCAACTTGCGGTCAACCTGAAGTCGATCGCCGCCCACGAGCTGGAAGCAGCCGAAGCCGACCTGGAAATCGACAACGGACAAGTGCGCATCGCCGGCACCGATCGCACGATTTCGTTTGCCCAGGTGGCGGCATCGGGGCAGGCCAAACCCGAGCTGCTCTCGGTCAGCGATTCGGTTGGACCGCCGCAGCCGACCTATCCGAACGGCACCCACATCGCCGAAGTGGAAGTTGATCCCGATACCGGTCACGTCGACATTGCCGTCTATGCGGTGGTCGACGACTTCGGCGTGACGCTCAATCCGCTGCTGCTGTCTGGCCAGGTCCAGGGCGGTGCCGCGCAGGGGATTGGCCAGGCGATCATGGAGAACACGGTTTATGATGGCTCGTCCGGCCAGCTCGTGACCGCCTCGCTGATGGACTACGCGCTGCCGCGGGCGGCCGATACGCCGCCCTTCACTTTCGAGACCCGTAACGTGCGATGCGTGACCAATCCACTGGGCGTGAAGGGCGCCGGCGAAGCCGGCGCCATCGGCTCGGCCCCGGCCGTGATGAACGCAATTATGGACGCTCTGTATCGGGCCTATCGGATCCGCCACGTCGATATGCCGGCCACGCCTGAGCGGATATGGGCGGCGATCCGCGAGAGCCGACGGATGCATATGCTCTAAGCAGCAGCTGAGTGTGGTCACCCGCACGACCAAAGTGATCACGTTGGACGGGCGCCCCAGTCG
>JASHRR010001185.1 GCA_030037185.1 Xanthobacteraceae bacterium
AGCTACGGATCGGATGTTGCGGATGCATATCGCGTAGCCGGTACTTATACCGGCCGGATACTAAGGGGTGAGAAACCGGCAGACCTACCCGTCCAGCAAACCACCAAGGTCGAGTTGGTGATCAATAACAAAACCGCCAGGGCGCTCGGCATCGATGTGCCCACCGGAATTCTCGTGCGCGCCGACGAGGTGATCGAATGAACCGGCGGGAGTTCATTGCAGCGCTCGGGGGCGCGGCCGCGCTGCCGGTGGTGACGCGGGCGTAGCGAGGTGAGCGCGCACGACGGATTGGTGTGCCGTCATCCAGGTCTTGAGCTGAAGCCGAGCGCGAGGCCGCTCAACTCTTCAGCAAAAGAGACGTAAGCACCGTTTCGACGCCGAGCGATATCGGAAACTCTGGGGCAGATCAGAAGCGACTTTTTTGCCCCACCTCGCCTCACCTCAATCATCAAGGTGTGGCACGTCATCTTCCGGCAGTGTGGCGCCCGCCATGCGGGAGCTCTTCAGCAACCGATTGATCATGGCACGCAAAGCCAGGGCGCGCACTGGTTTGTGCAGGAGAAGGTGGCCACTTTCCCGTGCTCCGCGCAGGCGCTCGGGGGCGGTATCGCCGGTCATGAGAAACGCGGGGACCGATGCTCCACATACTTTGCGAAGATCAGCAATCGCCGCGATGCCGGATTGTCCGTTTGCGAGGCGATAGTCGCAGATGATGAGGTCGGGCTGCTTGTCGGGGCCGAGATCGACCAAGGCTTCGTCGGGCGTCGCAGCAGCCACGACACGGCAGCCCCAATTGCCCAACAGTCCGCTCATGCTGTCGAGCACAAGCGCGTCATCATCGATCACGATCACGCGTTTGCCACGGGCGAGGTCGACCAACACGGGTGGGGCCGGCAACTCCGTGATTTGTGCCCGCGCGGGTGCGATCGGCACCGTCACGGAAAATCTTGAACCCTTGCCTACGACCGAGACCAACCGGATCGGATGGCCGAGCAGATTGCACAAGCGATCCACAATGGCGAGACCCAGGCCAAGGCCGCCATGGGTGTTGCCATCCGCGAGGCGGTAGAATTCGCCGAAGATATTCCGCTGCTGGTCTTCTGGGATCCCGGGACCGCTGTCCCACACTTCGATATCCAGCTTGTCGCCGCGGCGCCGGCAGCCAACCACGATCGTGCCCGCTGCGGTGTATCGCACCGCATTGGAAACGAGATTGAGCACGATCCGCTCGAGCAGGATCGGATCGCTGCGCGCCCATCCGCTGCTGTCGACAAGCTGGAACGACAGTCCCTTTTCGCGGGCCGCGTCAGCGAAGGTGTTGTCGATGCGTTTAAGCAGCTGGGCGACGGGGAATTCGATGATATTGGGGGCAAGCACGCCGGCGTCGAGCTTGGAAATGTCAAGCAAGGCATTAAACAGTTCATTCATCGCCAGGACCGCTGTGTCGATCCGCTCGACCAGCCGGCCGCCCTCGGCGGATTTCATGTGGCTGCGCAGTTGTGCGACGAATAGGCCGAGCGCATGCAACGGCTGGCGCAGATCATGACTCGCTGCCGCGAGGAAGCGCGATTTCGCGAGATTCGCAAGCGCCAGCTGGCGGGTACGTTCCTCGACCTTGCGTTCGAGGCCCGCATAGGAGTCCTGCAACTGTTCGGCCATGCGGTTAAACTGATCAGCAAGCGCTTCGAGCTCGTCGCCGGTCCTTATCGAGATCCGTTGAGTGAGATCGCCGCTGCCGATGCGGGCGGCGCCAGAGCGTATCGCCTGGATAGGGACCACCATGCGGCGCGCCAAGAACAGGGCGGCCAGAAACGCGAGCGCGAGACCGGCGAGCAGCAGAGCGCCGGAGCGCGCCAGCGCCTGGTAGAGCGGGGCGTAGGCTTCGTCGACCGGCAACTAGGCGAACACCAGCCAGCCCAGCGGGGCAACCGGCGCGTAGGCGGTAAGAACGTCGCGCCCCCCCAAATCCTTTCCGATCTGCACTGGCTCGCTCGGCGCGCCCGTGCCCGCCGCGCGCGCGGCCTTGATCTGAGCAAGCCCGGTCATGTCTGTGTTGCGCAGCACGAGGCTAATGTCCGGATGCGCGATCAGGCGTCCCTCGTCGTCAACCACGTACGCCTGCCCGTGCTCGCCGACCTTGATCTGCGAAATCACGTCCCAAATGAGTTTGAGGTTGACCTCGGCGACACTCACGCCAGCGTCTCGGCGGATCCCGGCGAGTGCCAGCGTCATATATGGCTCGGATTCGCGGCGGAAATAGACCGGCCCATAGTAGACCTTCTTGGCCACAGCCTCGGCGAATTTCGCCTCGTGGGAAAAATCGATATGACTGTCGGTCACGTCCATCGCGAGCTTGGACGGGCGCAACCGCTCCATGCCGGTCGAATCAAGCTGCGCTAACTCGGTGATCGCCGGCACTTGGCGCAGCACTCGCGATCCATCGAACTTCCGCTGATCAATGGTGCCGGTAGACCACGGCAACTGGGTCGTCCAGCCGACCTGGCTTTCGATTTCCTTGATGAACTGCCCGATTTTGGCAGCCGCCGC
>JASHRR010001186.1 GCA_030037185.1 Xanthobacteraceae bacterium
TGCGCCGTCTCGACAATTGCTTTCATCTCCTGAGGGCTGTACTCGGCGAGTTCCGGGTTGTCGCCCTCGGAAAGCACGCCACCCGTGGCTATGAACTTGATCACGTCTGCGCCGTACTTGATGTTTTCGCGGACTTTTGCCGCCACTCCTTCGACGCCGTTGGCAACGCCGTCTTTGGACGCCGCGAACTGCGGGGCAAGATAATTCTCATCGCCATGACCACCGGTAATGCTTAGGGCCGGCCCCGAGGCGAGCATGCGCGGGCCCGCTACGTCGCCCGCGCGAATGGCGTCGCGCAGCGCGATATCCGAATAGCCGTCGGCGCCGACGTTACGCACCGTGGTGAACCCGGCTTCGAGCGTAACGCGCGCGTTGCGCGCGCCCAGTAAGGCCATGCGCGGGTAGGAAAGCCGCAGCCTGGCAGGACCCAGTGTCTGCGGGCTCATCGTCAGGTGAGTGTGGGAATCGATTAGTCCGGGTAGGACTGTCAAACTCGAAAGATCGATAATCTTTGCGCCGGCGGGTAGTTGCTTTTGAATTTCTGCTGCCTTGCCGATCGCCTTAATCTTCTCGCCTTCAATCCAAATAATCTGATCGCTCCCATAACTCCCCGCGCGAACGTCGAGCACCTTGCCTGCGCGGATGGCCACGCTGGCCCCGGCTGGAGCCTTCGACTGTTGCGCATGGCACACTGTTCCCATCAGCAGCGAAACGAGAACCAATATTCGGAACCGTTTCATGTCTTCCTCCGAATGATCTGTGCGTCACCTGCCAAGCTCGACCAGCGGGGAGCACCGCGGCGCGTCCCCCCTGCCGCACGAAGCAAGGCCACCAAAGAGGAGGGTCGCCGTACTCGTTTTGGCATCCTTACCTTAACTTACGCAGAAGGCGCCAAGAATTCCTGAGCGTTATCAGATACTAAGGTTATACACTTTTACGCTAAGAAGCTAGCTTATCCGTCGGCCAGGGACTTTTGAAATCTCAATGATTTCAAGAGCCTTATACCCCTGGCTCCGTCCTGTTGGTCTTCGGTTCCCAAAGTATATAGACTACCGGCATCTAGACGTTTAGAGGGGCCGATGACATGCGCCTGAGTGCATTCTTCTTCGCGATGATCCTCGCTTACCCGGTAGGGGCAGCTGAGTGGCAAGAATACCAGTTTTCCGACCATTCCTTCACGGTCCATTTTCCGACCGATCCCAAAATCGAGATAACGGCCTATCACACTCCGGACGGTCGCTCGTTCGACGCCCACGTCTACTCCGCTACGCAAGAGACTGGCGTTTTCACGCTGACCGTCGCGCAAATTCCGGAAACAGGAAACCAAGTTCAGGAAGACGCGCTGATGAACGACGCGGTAAAGAGAATGTCGGAAGGAGGCCTGATCAAGTTCGACATCCAGCACCGAATCCGCTGGATCTACGGCCGCCAGCTCGGCATCGCCGGAGTGAACGGTGGCTACTCCTACGTCGCGGTGTTTCATCATAACAATCTGCTCTATCAGATCGAAGGAAGGGCGTTTGTTGCCGGCGGACAGGCGGAAGTCGATGCCATGCGTTTTCAGCAATCGCTCGATTTCCCATGAATCTGATGAGCCCACGGAGAGCATTGACGCCGGTCGCGCGGCACGGCACCGCACCCGGCAACCCTGACGGAGATCGCCAGCACCCGCGGTAGTGGCGCCGGCGAACATACTTTGTGACTCGCCTCGTCCTGACCGGCGGGGCTCGTCTCGCAGAGAGTCGCGGCTGTGAATGTGTACCTTGTCCCCCATGCCCATCAGCCCAACAGCAAGCCTAGCAAGAAGCGGCCAGCGGCATCAGTCAAGCTCCGGCGAGCTAGAAAGCTTCGATCGCTGAAACCCGCTCCCACACGTCATGGCAACGCCCTTGATCCGGTTCCTTGTCTGCTCTTAGCTTGGAAGTATGGCCAGGGATGAGAGCCAATCCCCGCCTGTCAGCAGGCTGATAGCGCGACGACCCGCCATCAAGGCGAAATCACTCAAACGGAAATGGACGCATCACGTGGCGCCTTTTGCGCTGCCGCGTCCTATCGGCGACGCCGCTCACGTACTCTCTGCGGTGCGCTGACAACGACCTGCTTTGCTAGCCGGCGCGGGCTACAACCGCATTACTGTCCCCACGCTGCAAAAGCCTCCGTGAACGCGCGCTCGCCAGCTATCCCCTTCTCGACATCGATAAGGGCTCGCTTGTTGTCGCGTAAATCACCGGGATCTCGAACCAGGGTTGCTCCTTCAGGCGTTGGGTGTTGCTCGCCCCGTCGGGAAGGCCGACCCTGAAGAAATTGGCCGCAACCCGGGAACCGATGGCAGTGAGCGGAACCGGGGGCGTCGCCTCGCCTTCTTTCATCCTTATGCCCGGAATAATAAGGATACCGCCATGGGGAAAGTCCGGCGGCAACGTAAATACGATCTCGACTATATGACCCACGGGATTGTCATTGCGCCGCAGCGACATGCTCACCCGCACCTTCTGTTCCAGAATCTCGATTTCGGTCCGCACAACGACGTCAGGTTTCTGCCCTGGACCAGGAGGCACCCGTTCCGCTCGCCAGGCTGCGGAACCGCGGCATCGGCTCCGAAATCTGCCGCCAGCTCGGCAATGCGCGGCGCCCAGCTCAACCTCACCGCGCGCAAGGAGAGCGCCGGCGCGGCGGCGGTGAAGAAGCTCGCCGCGCAAGGTCTCGCCGTCGTCTTTCATCGGCTCGACGTCACCGGCGAGAAAAGCATTGCGGCGACATTTTGCGCTGCCGAGTGTCCTATCGGACGACGCCACTCAGGTACTCTCTGCGCCGCGATGAAAGCGACTTCGCGACTGCTTTGCCAGGCCGGAAGACGCGGAGGCCTTTGCCAAGCGCTTTGGTGGGAATCGGTTGCCCGCGAACCAGAGGCGATCCTGAAAACGAGCGGGCGACCCGAACGCGTGCTCATGTAGCGGGACCGGACCATTAGACGGGCAACGATGCAGCCTCCGATTTGGCGATCCGACCCGGACCGAATGGTTGGCGTCAATCACCTGTTGCGGTTGTTCACCCGCGACCTGGTCCCGCCCCCCGACAATGCCACACACGCCTATCTTTCGGCGATCGTTCAACTGATTGGCTCGTCGGAGCATGCCGTCAGCAGTAGCACAGCGCGCGACCAAGCAGATTGCAGCGACGTCGAAAATGCGCGGCGCCCGGTCCGTATGCTCCGACGGCATCGCGGCCTGGCTCTGCGAGAGGCGGGTGAAGGGTCAAAGCTTCGT